>JAWOEP010000395.1:0-6525 GCA_046482705.1 Desulfotignum sp. | reverse complement strand
TATGGAGTTACTAAATAGCAAAGTGAATCATCCTGATTATATGTGTGACCATACTAATTGGGCTGTGCGGGTGATTCTGTTTGTGAAGCTGGCACCGGGGTATGATCTCACCGAAGATCTGGAAGCAAAGATCCGGGCCGATATAAGGGCCAATGCCTCTCCCCGGCATGTGCCGGCAAAAATCATTGCCTGCCCGGACGTTCCCTACACCCTGAACATGAAAAAGGTGGAACTGGCAGTGAAAAAAGTGATTGAAGGCAAGGAAGTCAAAAACAAAGATGCCCTGAAAAATCCTGAAGCCCTGGATTTTTTCGCTGATCTGACCGCGCTTTCATCCTGAAAAAACCGCCAAATCCGGGTATCCCGCAACCTTTGCGGGATACCCGAGCTTATTATAACAATCATGGCCTGCGAAACCACAACAAACGACGAAAGCCTAAACAGTCAGGTATTAGCTTAAAACTTAACACTTAAAACTTTCATTTAACCAAGGCCATTTCCATGGAAACCCATGTGCGCGACCATTACAATGTCCAGGACTTGATAAAAAAAATCGATGCCGGACTGACCCAAGCCGGAAAAGACATACACCAACTTCACATAAAAGACCTGGCCCTGGTGGACCAGCTCCACACCGGCGGGGCCCGGGCCACCCTTTCTCTGGTGGAAAAAACCAGTATCTCGCCGGAGGATCACATCCTGGATGCCGGGTGCGGCCTGGGGGGATCATCCCGGCTGCTGGCCCACACCTTTGGCTGCCGGGTCACGGGCATCGACCTGTCCGCTTCCTATATTGATGCAGCACAGATTTTGACCCGGCGAACCGGTCTGTCCCATATGAACCATTTTCACACCGGTTCCATTCTGGATCTGCCCTGGAAAAACAGCACCTTTGATGCAGTTTTATGCCAGCACCTGTTGATGAACATAAAAGACAAGCACGCTGCTGCACAGGAATTTTTCCGGGTACTCAAACCGGACGGGGTTCTCATGCTCCATGAAATTGTACAGGGCGGCAGACAGGACCTGGCTTTGCCCGTGCCCTGGGCAGCCAGTGCAGACATCTCTTTTCTGGTCTCAAAAGACGCTCTGATACAGGCGTTTGTCTGCAATGGATTCAGGCTGGAAACATTTGTTGATGCCACGGAGACGGGCGGCAGGTACTGGCAGAAGGTCAAAGAATTTGCCCGTAATAATGCCGGCACACCCCGCCCATTAGGTCCTCACCTGGTATTTGGTCCCAATGCCGGAGATTTTCCTTTTACCATGGCCAAAAATTTTGCATCCGGCAGTATCGGCCTGATTGAGGCTGTTTTAAAAAAAGAACAGGGATAAATAAAGCGCCATGCTTTGGGCTGCAGCGCTGGGAAATTACGTCAGGCTGTGTGGTCCAGTCTCGTGCCGAAACTGTCTTTCATCATTTCCTTGATCAGCTGATCCATCTGTTTTCTGGCACTTTCCAGGGCCAGGGACAATGCACCTTCCGGGTGTTGTTGTTGTTTTTCCGGCAGATTTTCCCGGTGGTGCCGGAACAGGGCGTCCAGGCCGGGGGCGGATTTTCCCACCAGCATATCCTCCTGTTTTTCCAGGAACCGGGCCATCTTGTCTGTAAAAGATGCCGGACTGTTCACTGACGCAGGTGCTGCACGGTGTGCCGACCCGGCACGGGCGGGCTTGCCGTAACTGGCCCCGGATAAAGTATTCTGCTGATAAGTAACCCGTTGTTCCAGGGAAATATCAGCGGCATACATGGAGATGGAATCGAATCCGCCCATGTCTTTGGCCAGGGAAAAGGCCGCATCCATATTTCCTGTTGCCATCTGACCGATAATACCGTCAATGCCCTGGATGATGGCATCTATATCTGCCAGTTCCTGTTCATTGAGGTCTCCCTGGACACCAAAGGAAAACGATTCACTGGTATGCAAAGAAACGGTGCGCTGATGATAGCCGGCCCGGCTTGTGCCGTTTTCCGCCTGGATAACCCCCTGGCTGTTGTATTCGGAAGAGGCAAACGCAGCAGAAGACCCTGCAGACAATGTAACCACATCCCCTTCTCTGGTATGGATGGTCACCCCGGCTTCCAGTTTTTCAAGCATATGCAGAAACTTCTCCTGGTGCACCGCACCTGCTTGGGGGCTGTTTTTGAATCCGGGTGCTGCCGGGCCTGCCGGCAGGAAATCGGCTATGGATGTCATGGGTATTCTCCTTGGACACAAATTTTTACAGCAATATGGGATATCTATCGGCACACGAAAAAAAATATTGAGATAAAAAATTTCTCATGCCCATGCCCATGTTTTTTCAGCATACACAGGATGTGGATTAAGATCAGTCAGCAAAGCCCAGCTGCAGGTGATAAATGCCGTTTTCCAGGCTGGCTTCCAGAGGCAGTCCCGATTTTTCAAACACCTTGATCATGGCCTGGTTGTCAGAAAGCACCTCTGCTGTCAGTCCTTTGAAACCTTTTTCCTTTGCCTGCGCGATCAGGCGGGACAGCAGGTATGACCCGATGCCCATACTTTGAAACCGTTCATCAATGAGAAATGCCACCTCACCGAAATAGGTGCGCTCATCCCTTACCATACGGGCCTCTGCAATGATTTTCTGGTTCCCCTCTTCCACCACAAGTCCCACAATGGAAAATTCCTTCTGGTAATCCAGGTTCACATAGGTCTGCATCTTGTCGTGGTCCATGGTTTTAATGGAATAAAAAAACCGGTAGAAAATCATCTCCCTGGAGCAGCGGTAAAAAAAGCGGCGCATGCCTTCTTCATCCGAAGGCTTCATTGCCCGGAACCGGATTTTGACCCCGCCTTTGAAGGTGCGGGTTTCTTCTATATGTGCCGGATAGTGATGCACGGATTCAGGCAGAAATATCTGGTTGGGATAAATAATTTTGCGTTCTCTGGCCTGGGTGATCAAAAGCTGGCGGTCATCGGGATGGGCGATGTCAATGAGGGCCTGGGACCTTTCCCGCAGGCTGCGCCATTTGAGATTGGCCACCCCGTATTCAGTGGCGATCATATGGACCGACTCCCGCAGGCGCAGCTGGTTGGCATATTTCTGAAGGCTGATCAGAATATTGGGTTTGCCGTTTTCATCCCTGCTGGGAAGCCCGATAATGGTGGCCCCGTCATCAGAGGCTTCCGCTCCTCTGAAAAAGTCTATCACCTCGCCCGGTCCGGTGATCACCGCGCCTGTGAGGGGAAAGGCAACACTGCCCAGAATATCGACTTTCCGGCCCTCATACAGGGCAACAAACTGGGGATTGCCTGCAATAAACCGGGAATTGCAAACCCAGTCAATACCCTGAAATTCCACCAGGGGATTTCTGTCCAGCCAGCAATGCAGCTCTTTGGTGCCCAGGGCATAAGAAACAAGTGTTTTGCCCCGGAACGGGGATTTGCGTGAATTGGTCACAGCACCGGAACTGACCAGCTCGGACAGGGCATCGGTGAAATACAAAGAATGGATACCCAGGTCCTTTTTCTCGGACAAGTGGGGAACCAGTGCCTCGAACAAAGGGCCCAGAGAAAAACTCAAACAGTCCCCGTCCTTGATTACCGATGCCACATTGGCTGCCACCTGCCGCATCTGTTCCGTGACTGCCGGCGGCTTGTACACCACAGGATCACGATCGGAGTTGACCAGAAGATCGAATTCATCAATGGAAACAAAGGTATCGCCATAAGTAAACGGTATCTTCGGGTTTATCTCTCCCACCACAAGAGAGGCTTTTTCCATGGCTTCTCTTGCCACATCAACAGCCACGCCGAGGCTGCAGTAGCCGGCATCATCCGGCGGGGTTATCTGGACAAAGGCCACGTCGATATCCAGCTTTCCCGATTTAATAATCTTTGGAATCTCCGAATAATAGGCCGGGATCAGATCCACCTGGCCCGAGGAAATGGTATCCCAGGCAATATAGCCGGAAAAAAATGTTTTCAACCGGTGATTGGGGGCATTGAGCTTTTCCACTGACAGGATGGTGTCCCCCAGAACTGCCAGCTGCACAAGTTCAAGGTCCCGGATATTTCTGGTATCAACACCCAGCAGATTTTTTATCAAAGTCCTGGGGGCAGCCGGTCCGGTACCGATGAAAATTGTCATGCCGGGTTTTATGTGGTGCAGCACTTTTTCAGGAGGAATCAAGCGGTCCTCCCAGGTCGGGGAAGTTACATCTGCCATGGACAGCTCCTTTTTCCGGGCGCAGGTATAAACGTTCTCGTGAACATGGTATTAACGGCCATGCCCTGACGGGTACAACAAAATATGAAAGTTTTTAGCTGTTAGCTTTTAGCTGTTAGCTGTTAGCTGTTAGCTGATGGCTGACGGCTGACGGCTTTCATATAAATACCAGTTTATGTTTCAGTGCGCAATGGGCAGCGGGATTACCCCGGGCGGATCTGAAGCAGAACCCCGTTGCATACGATCTCATCCCCCACCCGGATTTTTTTCTGCTTTCGGGTTTCCACACTGCCGTTCACCTGTACCAGACCCTGTGCAATAAAATGCTTGGCCTCCCCGCCGCTGGCAGCCAGATTTTCAAACTTGAGTATCTTGTACAATGCCACAGGTTCTCTGGACAAAAGAACAGTTCTTTTCTGCATATCTGCCATATGTGCTCCTGTTTTCAGGTGATAAGACCGGCATTGGACCGGATGGCATCTGCCCGCAGCCGCCCCTGAATATACAGGGCCAGGGCCGCAACCGCCTGGTCGCATACCTGGAATACCGGGACCCCGGCTGCCATAAGCGCATCCCGGAGCGGATCATAGAGCCTGCCCCCGTCCACCACTGTCACAATAGGGGTATCGGTTTTCTGCACCAGGTCTGACATCAGCTGCCGGATACTGTCCGTCTGGTGCATATCAAAGGCTGTGACCCGGGTGCTGTCCAGGGTTTTCATGGCCGGAGACAAGGGGTCCAGGCTCAGGATCACCGCATCCACATGGGGGTCTTTTGCCAGAATCTCACAGATCAGGGCATGGGCTTCATCATCTGCCGCAGGATTGATGTCCAGGGGATTGGCCAGGGTCACAAGGGAGGACAGGCCCTTGTTTTTCAATACCTGTGCCACCTGGTGCCAGGTGCTGTCTTCACACCGGGAAAGCGCCAGGGAATAATCATCGGACTGGATGGAATCTGCCATACCCACCGCCTCGAATCCGGCACCGCTGACAGCTGCCAGGCGGTTTCCCTGGATGGTTTTGCGGCTCAAGGTTTCCGCCAGGAGCATCAGGTCCTGGAACTCGGTGAAACTGCGGGCAACAATGGCCCCGGCCTGGGAAACACTGCTTTCACACACCATGTAATCCCCGGCCAGAGAAGCGGTGTGGCTGCCGGTGGCTGCCTTTCCTTCCGGGGTTCGCCCGGCTTTGTAGAACACCACCTCTTTGCCGGCCAGCACCGCCCCCTGGACCGCCCTGCAGAATGCCAGGCCGTCCAGGTCGGTAAACCCTTCCGCATACACGGCAATGACATCCACCCGGTCACAGTCTGTAAAATACTGTACCATATCCCCCAGGGTGAGGTCTGTCTGGTTGCCCATGGAAATCATATAGGCAGGGGACAAAAACGGGCACTGGTGGGTGCGGTGGAGCATGAACGCCCCGCTCTGGCTGATCAGGGCCGACCGGTGATACCCGCTTTTGCGCTCCTTGGGCAGTTTTTCATCCGGAATAAACCAGGTGTCATACTGCCCCGGCCTGGAAATCACCCCCATGCAGTTGGCCCCCAGAAACACCGGTCCGCCGTTTTCCAGGGTGTGTGCTGCATGGATCTGTTCCACCACCTGCCGGGCCCGGGCCTGGCTGTCTTTTGTCTCCCCCATGCCCCCGGGAATCAGCATCACGGTGCGGGCCGCATCCCTGCGGATAATCTCTTCCACCAGATCCGGCACCTGGGATGCCCCTACTGCCACAATAAACAGATCCAGTTTTTGTATCCTGTCTTTTTCCAGACCGGAGAGGCCGTCAAGGCAGCGCACCCCGTCTATGTCATGTTGATCTTTTTTGAATACCACCACCTGGTCTTTATCAAACCCCTGTGCCAGGATATTGTCTAAAATGGTGCGCCCGAAATTTTTCCGGGTGGCGGACACCCCGATGATGCCGATGCTTGCAGGATGCAAAAGGTGATCTATCTTTGCCACCGGCCGCTGTCCCGGTTGTTTTTCCGGAAGGGAAAACCGGCACAGTCCGTCCAGGGGCACCATGAGGTAATCGGTAAAGGCAAAGGGATTGATCTCCAGTTCCGCAATCACAAAAGGGGCATCCGGATTGGCCCGGGAATAGAAATTGCCGATGCGCACAAAGGACTCAAAACATTCCATGATCTGCTCATCAGTAACGATCCGCCGCTGCCCGCGGGTCAGGCCGGCCAGTTTTTGGTAGGAGATGGTCTGGCGGAAAAGCTGAAAAAACCCGGGACCGTCTTCCATGGCTGTGGAGGCGGCCACAATGGCCTGGCCCTTCCTGAACCGCCTGGCATACAGTTCTGTGTCCGTACCCCCCAGCCCTG
>JAWOEP010000371.1:0-9882 GCA_046482705.1 Desulfotignum sp. | reverse complement strand
TGGATACCCATACGCAATCCAGATTAATCGGATCCGTTCTTGATCAGGGGCTTGCCGGATGGGTCAAAACCCACCTGGATACAGGACTGATTCATGATACCCGGACAGATCCCCGGTGGCTGTCTCTGCCGTCGGAACCCTATACAGTAAGGTCTGCTCTGGCTGTTCCCATTATCCGTCACAACACCCTGTTCGGCATCATTACCCTCATGCATCCGGAACCAGAGCATTTTGATGATGCATCTGTGGAGATTATCCAGACAGCAGCCAGTCAGATGGCACTGGCCATTGAAATGGCCCAGCTCTATATTAAACTGGATGAGTTGAACCGGATCCGCACCAGGGCCATGGAACGGGATATGCAGCTGGCCCGGCAGGTCCAGGAAAGTTTTCTGCCCACACAGGTGCCCCGGGTGCGTGGCTTTTCATTTGCAGCCCTGAACCGGCCGGCCCATGAAGTGGGCGGGGATTTTTACCATTTTTTCAATCTGTCCCAAAACCGGCTGGGGGTGGCCATTGGGGATGTCTCAGGCAAGGGAATTGCAGCAGCCCTTTTCATGGCAAGGCTTACCAGTGATCTGCAGTATCATGCGGCCCTGTATCCGGATCCGGCAGAACTTTTTAAAAAGCTCAATGCCATTTTGTGTGAGCGGGCCCAGCAGGGCATGTTTGTAACCATGGTGTATGTAATCCTGGAAACAGACACGGGCCGCATAAGCTGGGTCAATGCCGGCCATTTGATACCGCTGCATATGGCGGGAAACCAGGTGCATATGCCGGGACAATCCGACAAAAAAGGACCGCCCCTGGGTATTTTGCCGGACGCTGCCTGGAATATGGCAACCCTTTTGCTGCAACCGGGTGACGGAATAATTCTGTATACAGACGGTATTATCGAAGCCAGAAATTCTGCATCTGAAATGTTCGGGCCTAACCGCCTCAACCGCCTTGTCCGCAGATATCCGGATGCACCGGCTACCCTGGTGCGCCAGATTGCCCGGGCTGTGGAAAACTTTTCCCGGGGTGCCGGGCAAAGTGACGATCTAACCATGGTGGCATTTAGAAAAAAAAGATCTTTGAAGAGCTGAAGCCTTTGTCTGCATGGCTGAATTATGCAATTGGCCCAAAAAGCGATGGTGCGGCACAGGCTCCCGCAATCCCGGTTGACAGCAGCGGTGTTTTTGCCATGGATCTCAGTCATGAATGCTGGCTTAGGTATCAGAAAGCATATGGGCAATGGTTTGCCGGATTTTGCCGGTATGCCCGGTATCTTTTCGAAAAGTTTGTTCAATGGCTGCCATCTGGATATAAAACGGGGTCCGGTCAAAGATAATATAGGTTTTGTCATCAAATCTGCCGGCATCACAGCCCGGTCCCCGGACAGGAAACGCATCTGCAGGACGGGTCAGCTGGTGGGGCAGCCCGTGCAGCCGGCAGATCATGGGGCGGAAAAAATACAGGGTACAGCGGCCATCCTGATTGAGGGGGCACATCAGTTTTAAAGATTTTCGGGGCATATCTTTTTGCGGCAGACTGCCGGGAAATGTCTTCTTGACATACGCAGCCGCATTTTTATGGATCTTTTTCTGCATCTTTAAGTCCATCCGGGAAAATCCATGCCGGAGAAATGCTTTTTCCACAAAGGTATGGTGGAAAAAAAGGGAGCGGCAGCAATTGTCTTTGCACCCGTTGCACTGGAACCCATAGTGTGCTGCCGCCTTATCAAAGGCAGCATCCATTTTTTTGTAAAGGCCGATAAGAGAGGAGAAATCAAAAACTGTCATGAAAAAAACCTGAATGTTATCATACCAGGGGGTTGGGAAGAAAAAGTCTGGTATAAACTTCCAGAGCGTACCGGTCCGTCATGCTGGCAATGACATCACATGCTGAACGCTCTATGGCATTTTTTTTAATATCCCAGGGGGCCATTTCTATTTTTTCAAGTTCCTGCTGCAAATGTTCAGGGTGACAGACAAAATGCCGGTACAACCCTGCAATGATATTTTTGGCTTTGACAAATTCATTGTGTACCCCCGGGGACCGGTATACTTTTTCATAAAGAAATTTTCTTAGAATTGTCATGGCACCGAAAATATCCTGGCCCATATCCAGGACAAATTTGCCGTTTTCGGGTCGGCTGTGGTCCACCAGGTTTTCAATCATGGTGCTGGCCCGGATGGAATGGGTTTTTCCCAGTTTTTTTATGCACACATCAGGCACTTCATCCATGGTGACAACCTTTGCCCTGAGGGCATCATCCAAATCATGGTTCAGGTAGGCCATGATGTCGGCCACCCGGACAATCCGCCCTTCAACAGTGACAGCGGTCTCTCCGGGAATGGCGGGTATTATGTTGCCAAATCCCTTGGAATGCTTGAGTATACCATCTCTGACCTCCCGGGTAAGGTTCAGTCCGGCCCCTTTGTTTTCCAGGGAGTCAACTACCCGCAGGCTTTGATAGGAATGGGAGAAATACGGAGAATGGACTTCTGTCAGGGCGATTTCTCCGGCGTGCCCGAATGGGGTGTGGCCCAGGTCGTGTCCCAAAGCCACAGCTTCTGCAAGATCTTCATTAAGCCGCATGGCACGTGCGATATTCCTTGCAATTTCAGATACTTCCAGAGTATGGGTCAGCCGGGTCCGGTAATGGTCTCCCAGAGGGGAGAGAAATACCTGGGTTTTGTATTTGAGCCGCCGAAATGAATTGGAATAGACAATGCGGTCCCTGTCCAACTGAAAAGGGGTGCGGATATTGCAAGTGATTTTTTCAGCACGTCGACGGGTTGCCTGTTGGCTCGGGGTGCCATACCGGGATAAAAAATCACGTTCCCGGTTCTGGAAAATTGTTCTGATACTCAGATCAGTCTCAGGGCGTACGGGTTTTTTTTGCAATGCTTTCATAAATCCAATGTTGCAGTTTTAACAAGATTCTATAAAATACAGTATTTATAAAAAAAAGCAAGCAAACTCAGGCAGGTGGTTTTTATGAAACTGGCATCAGGCTGAAAGATACAAAGGAATACTATACACCATGAATTATGAGGCATATATGGCGCTTGCCCTGGACCAGGCTGCAGCGGCAGCTGCCCGGGGAGAATTTCCAGTGGGCTGCGTGATCATTCAGGATGGGCAGGTAATGGCCCGGGGGGCCAGGACCGGTACCGGTGGAAACCGGCTGATGGTCAGTGAGGTGGATCATGCGGAAATCCGTGCGCTGAAAAATCTGGAGACCTGTCAACAGCCGGTTGTGCCGGAAAACTGCACAATTTTTTGTACCATGGAGCCCTGTCTCATGTGTTACGCTGCCATCCTTTTATATGGGTTGGGGACAATTGTGTATGCATTTGAAGATCCCATGGGCGGCGGCACAGGTTGTGACAGGACATCTTTGACCCCTTTGTACCGGGACAGCAGGGTGCAGGTGGTGGGAGGGGTTTGCCGCCAGAAAAGTCTTGATCTTTTTTCTAAATTTTTTAATAAAGAGGAAAACGTATACTGGAAAGACAGTGTTCTGGATATTTATATAAGAAAACAACAGCAAGTGCAGGGTAAAAACTAAATTTATCTTGCAATCGGGGTGTACAGCTATTATAATAGCAAGGTTATGCTTGTTTGATGAAATTTATTGGGGATGATACCATAAGCAGGAGGTGTGAAAATATCTAAGCAAGGAAGACAGGATCAGGCGAATGTGAACAAGGGAATCAGGGCCAGTGAGGTACGCGTGATAGGTGCTGATGGTGAGCAGATAGGTATTATGCCTGTTTCAGAGGCATTGAGAATTGCCGAGGACCAGACGCTTGATCTGGTGGAGGTGTCTCCGGATGCAAATCCGCCGGTCTGCAAGATAATGGACCATGGAAAATTTAAATACGAGCAGACCAAGAAAAAACAGGAAGCCAAAAGAAAACAGAAAACCACCCAGATCAAGGAAATAAAAGTACGGCCGAAAACCGATGACCATGATCTGGCAACCAAAGCCCGTCATATTGAAAAATTTATCAGCAATAACGACAAGGTGAAAATAACCCTTGTTTTCCGGGGGCGGGAGGTGATGCTCCGGGAACAGGCCAACGCGGTTTTGGAAAAAGTGGTGAATCTGACAGCGGACTTTGCCGTTGTGGAGCAGCAGCCCCGATTTGAAGGGCGCGTAATAACCATGCTGCTCGCCCCTAAATGAAATGGTTTTCCCCTGACCATAAACCTGCACCACAATTGAACCCATGATATAAAGTATGGTGGTGTATACCGCTGTTGCGGCGTATGCCACCTTCTCTATTTTTTTGTAATTTGTAATACTTTTAAGGAGAGGTATAATGCCTAAGATTAAAACAAACAGAGCTGCTGCAAAACGGTTTAAAAAAACCGGATCCGGGAAATATAAATTCAGAAAATCCCATGCCAGCCATATTTTGACAAAAAAGAGCACCAAAAGAAAGCGGTCTTTACGTCTGGATCAGATGGTTGCTGAATCTGATATGAAACAAGTCAGGCGGATGCTGCCCAACGGTTAAAAAAATCACACCCGCATCTGTTTACAAAACAGGAATCTTGCGTGCAAGAATATTTTAAGGAGTTACACCATGAGAGTAAAAAGAGGATTCAAGGCAAGACGGCGCAGAAACAAAGTGCTGAAACTGGCAAAAGGGTTTCGGGGTGGCAGAAGCAAATTATTCAGAACAGCTGCTGACTCTGTTGACAAGGCGTTGATGTATGCATATAGAGACAGGCGTGTCCGGAAACGTGAATTCAGAAAACTGTGGGTTGTCAGAATCAATGCCGGCGCCAGAATGAATGATCTTTCCTATTCCAGATTCATGCATGGCTTGAAACTGGCAGGTTGTGAACTGGACCGCAAAGTTCTTGCCGACCTTGCCGTCTGCGATCCGGACGGATTTTCTCAGTTGGCTTCCCAGGCAGCTGCCCGCTTGAATTAGACAACACCATTGGGGGTATTTTGCAAAATCCTATCAATGATATTGAAAATCAGGCTTTTCAGGAAATTCAAAAGGCAAAAACTTCCGAAGATCTGGAAGTGGTGTCCATTCGGTATCTGGGTAGAAAAGGTCTGCTGACCGCGTTTCTGCGCAGCATATCTTCTCTTCCTGAAGACCAGCGGCCTGCTGCCGGCAGAAATGCAAATATTCTTAAAGTAAAGCTGGAAAAAGCCATTGACCAGGCCCGGTCCGACCTGGCAGCAAACCGGTCAGACCAGTATTCGGGAATCGATGTAACCCTTCCCGGCCGAAGGCGGGGACACGGATCAGCCCATCCGCTCACCCAGGTTCTGGATGAGATATGCGGCATCTTTATGCGCCTGGGTTTTGACATTGTGGAAGGTCCGGAAGTGGAAACCGATTATTACAATTTTGAAGCATTGAATATTCCCAGGTATCATCCGGCAAGGGATATGCAGGATACCTTTTATGTGTCTGACAACATTGTTTTAAGAACCCATACCTCTCCTTCCCAGCCCCGGACCATGGAAAAAACCGATCCACCGGTACGGATCGTTTCAGCAGGCAAAGTGTTCCGCTGTGATTCCGATCTGACCCATACCCCCATGTTCCATCAGATAGAAGGTTTGATGGTGGATGAAAATATTTCCTTCGGGGACCTTAAGGGTGTTCTGACCACCTTTGTGCACCAGTTTTTCGACCAGCATACGGCATTGCGTTTCAGGCCCAGTTATTTCCCATTCACAGAGCCCAGTGCCGAAGTGGACATCAGGTGCGTGATGTGCAGAGGAAAAGGGTGCCGGGTGTGTTCAAAAACCGGATGGCTGGAGGTGCTTGGATCCGGAATGGTACATCCGGCTGTGTTTGAAAATGTGGGATATGACACGGACAGGTATACCGGGTTTGCCTTTGGTGTGGGTATAGAGAGAATGGCCATGCTCAAATATGGCATTGATGATATTCGAAAATATTTTGAAAATGATATGCGTTTTTTAGGGCAGTTTTAATATGAAAGTCAGTCTGAGCTGGTTAAAAGAATATATCCCGGTGGACCTTGCACCGGATGAGATCGCCTCCAGGCTCACCATGGCAGGTCTTGAAGTGGACGCGGTTGAAAACCTGTATGGCTATCTGGATAAAGTAGTGGTGGCCCGGGTGCTGGATGTGAAAAACCATCCCCGGGCAGATAAACTGACCTGCTGTACTGTAGATACTGGCAGTGATGCACCGGTACAGATTGTCTGCGGTGCCCCCAATGTACGTCAGGGTATGCTTTCATCCTGTGCACTGCCCGGAGCTGTGCTGCCCGGAGATCTGAAGATTAAAAAAAGCAAACTCAGGGGAGAGGTTTCTGAAGGCATGCTATGCTCCACTGCTGAACTGCTGCTGGATTCGGATGCTTCCGGAATTATGGAAATTGCCGGAGACCATGTGCCCGGCACCCCATTGGAAAAAGCCCTGGGTATGGGTGACACCTTGTTTGAAATCGATTTGACCCCCAACCGGCCTGACTGTCTGAGTGCCATCGGCGTGGCCAGGGAGATAGCCGCCTTTACCCGGCCGGCCCAAAAGCTTGTTATCCCTGATGTCACTTTTCCCGGGCAGCGTATCAGCCCGGCATCCATTCATGATCATGCCCGGGTGGAGATCAGGGATCCGGAGCTGTGTCCCCGGTATTCCGCCGGCCTGCTTTTTGATGTGACCATCGGGCCGTCACCTTTCTGGCTGCAGCAGCGTCTGGAATCCGTGGGGCTGACTGCCATCAACAATGTGGTGGATATCACCAATTTTGTGATGATGGAAACGGGCCAGCCCCTGCATGCCTTTGATTATGACAACCTGGCCCGGGGCCGGATCGTGGTGCAGAAAGCAGGAGAAACCGAGGCATTTACCACCCTGGACAGCAAGGTGCATACATTGGAGCCCGACATGCTCATGATCTGTGACGGGAGCAGGCCGGTTGCCCTGGCCGGGGTCATGGGTGGTGAAAATTCAGAGATATCTCCGAAAACAAGCCGGGTGTTAATCGAGAGTGCCTGTTTTAATCCGGTTTCCATCAGGCGCACTGCCAAGCGCACCGGCATGGCAACGGATGCCTCCCACCGGTTTGAACGCGGTGTTGATCCTGAAGGAACCGTATATGCCCTGAAGCGGGCAATGACACTTATGGCCGATATCTGTGATGCCACTATTGCCGGTGATATCATTGATGCATATCCCCTTCCTGCTGAAATGGTCCGGATAGACCTGGATCCCGGAAGGTTGAATGTCCGTCTGGGAACCGATTTCAACCGGGACGAAATTACCCGGATTCTGGAATCTGTGGAATTTGGAGTACTGCCGTCCGATGACGGACATCTGACAGTCAGTGTGCCTTCTTTCCGGGTGGATGTAACCCGGGCTGAAGACCTGTCTGAGGAAGTGGCACGGCTGTGGGGATACAATCAGATCCAGACCACGTATCCTGCAGTGCCTGCAAAAGGCCGGCTTTTGGATCCGGTTATTTCGACCCGGTCTGCCATCCGCTGCATTTTTAACGGACTTTCCTTTTATGAAGCCATTAATTACAATTTTATTTCCAAAGATTTTTGCGACCATCTGCTGTTGTCAGAATCCGATCCCCGCAGGTCGGTGGTAAAAATTTTAAACCCTCTGTCCGATCAGATGTCGGTCTTGAGAACCTCCCTGCTGCCCGGCCTGCTGGATAATATGCGCAAAAACACAGCCCAGCAGACAGACACCCTGCATTTGTTTGAAATAGGGAAAACATTCTTTCACACAGGCAAAGACACCCTGCCCACAGAAATAGAAATGGTGGCTGGTTTGGCCACCGGCAGCCGCAGCCGCCAGACCTGGTATTCCAAAAAACAGCCCATGGATTTTTTTGATCTCAAAGGGGCATTGGAAGATCTGCTGGACGCTTTAGGCATTGCAGATGTCCGATATACCCCGGTTGCAGGGTATGTTTGTCCGTATTTTGCACCCGGGTATGGGGCCTGTATCAATAAGGATGATATGGAACTGGGATTTTTGGGAAAGGTTGCTGATCCGGTATTAAAGCATTTTGGCCTTAAGCAGGATGCTTATATGTTTGAACTTGATCTGGCAGCGCTCATGGACAAGATACCCCGGCAGAAAACCGCGCTTCCTTTGCCCAGATTTCCGTCTATTTCCCAGGACATTACTCTGATTGTGGACCAGTTTGTGCCGGTGGGAGATGTTATAGGTCAGATGAAAGCCATTGCCCGGAAACAGGTGCTTGTGGAAGATATGTTTTTGTTTGATTTGTATGAAGGCAGCCCTCTGGCTGAAGGTAAAAAATCTTTGTCTTTCAGAATCGTTTACCGGTCTGATGCAAAAACCCTGACAGAAAAAAATATCCGAAAGCTTCACGCCGGCATATCCAGCCGCCTGGTGGAAGCCTTTAATGCGGACTTGCCGGAATAACATTCATGCCTGGCGGGCACAACAAATTATGAAAGCTTTTAGCTGTTAGCTGTTAGCTGAGTACTGATGGCTTTCATATAAAAAATCAGGGGTATTGACAAATAAAACCAGGATTGTTATAAAGTACTGTTGATGCGGGTATAACTCAGCTGGTAGAGTGCAAGCTTCCCAAGCTTGATGTCGCGAGTTCAAGTCTCGTTGCCCGCTCCATTTTTTTATTTGGATGTGGGGCGCAGACATGTTCCAAAGACGGTAAGTGTATGGATACAATCTGAGCTGATTGGACAAAGCAAGGATTTAGTTGAAAGTGGTACAAGGAACGGGCGCCTGCCCGTTTTTGTATTTTACACCAAAGTGGGTGATTGAAAATCAGGATATGGATGTAAAGCAAAATAAAAAAGGACTTGTGGATGAGGTCATGCAAGTGGCAGGTCCCCTGTGCCGGGCGGAAAATTTTGAACTGGTTCACGTGGAGATTGCTAGCTGGAACCGGGAGACCATTGTACGGGTCTATGCAGACAAGCCCGGGGGTATCACACTGGGTGATTGCGCAGATATCAGCCGGCAGCTGGGGGATCTGCTGGATATCCATATTCCCGGTCTGGGCAGTTACCGCCTGGAAGTTTCATCTCCGGGTCCCCATCGGCCTTTGAAAAAAAAACAGGATTTTTACCGGTTTAAAGACAGCAAAATTAAAATTGAAACCAGGGTACCCATACAGGGAAAAAAAAAGTTTACCGGCGTTCTTGAAGAGATTGATGATGCTGCTGTTGTGGTTGCGGTGGATGGAGAACGGGTAGAAATCCCGGACCTGCAGATCATCAAGGCAAGCCTTGCGGGTCAGTAAAATGGAGAACACACAAAGATGTTTATCACAGATATTAAAAGAGTAATAGACCAGGTAAGCCGTGAAAAAGGGATTGATTCAGAAATTCTGATAAATACACTCAAAGAGGCCATTGTTTCTGCAGCCAGAAAAAAAATCGGTCCCCGGGCGGATATCGAGGTGCATTATGACGGCAAGACCGGTGATGTGGAAGTGTTCCATTTTAAGGAAGTGGTTGAGGAAGTGGAATTCCCTGACAGTGAACTGACCCTGGAGCAGGGATATGAGTATGACCCGGAATGTGAAATCGGAGATTCCCTGGGAATCCGGATAGATACGGAAGAGTTCGGCCGTATTGCAGCCCAGTCCGCAAAACAGGTTATTATCCAGAAAATGCGGGAAGCCGAGCGCAATGCCGTGTATGAAAATTTTATACATAAAAAAGGAAAAATCATCAACGGTATTGTCCAGCGGTTTGACCGGGGAAGTATTATTGTCAACCTGGGACAGGCAGAAGCTGTGCTCAGACCCAGAGAACAGATGGCACATAAACATTTGTTACAAACTCGCGTGCGGTAATTGTTAACTGTAATATAGAAACACTCACAGAACACTCCTGAGTTCCGATAGTGGCGGGAAACGAAGAGCTTC
>JAWOEP010000334.1:0-5638 GCA_046482705.1 Desulfotignum sp. | reverse complement strand
GGTGTTGCCGGTGCCGGTATAATCCATGTAGTACTGCGGGTCTTCGGTGAGCCGGTAATAATAGGTGTTGTCGATTCCCTTGAAACTGAGCATGGGTCCCAGGTGATTTCCCTCTGCCGTGTGGTTGTAAACCACATCCAGGATGACTTCCAGACCTGCCTGGTGAAGGGTTTTCACCATCTGTTTGAATTCAGCCACCACACCCCCGGGACGGTTGTCTGCCGCATATTCACTATGGGGGGCAAAATAGCCGATGGAATTGTAGCCCCAGTAATTTCGCAATCCCTGATCCACCAGGTGCTTGTCATGGAGAAAAAAATGCACCGGCATCAGTTCCACCGCTGTGACACCCAGGGTTCTGAGATATTCAACGACCGCAGGGTGTGCAAGTCCTGCATAGGTGCCGCGCATTTCAGGGGGAACATCCGGATGCCGGGCAGTGAACCCTTTCACATGGGTTTCATATATAATGGTTTCATGCCAGGGAATCTCCAGGCGGCGGTCCCCGCTCCAGTCGAAATAGGGCTGGTGCACCACGCATTTGGGCATGAAAGGCGCGCTGTCACTGTCACTGGCAACAGCAGGACCTTCATCAAAAGGGTAAGGAAACACTGCCTCATCCCATTGTATCTGTCCATCCATGGCTTTGGCATACGGGTCCAGCAGCAGCTTGGCCGGATTGCAGCAAAGACCCTGAGAAGGATCCCAGGGGCCATAAACACGGTACCCATACCGCTGCCCCGACTCTACAAACGGCAGGTAGGCATGCCAGCAATAGCCTGTCACCTCGGACAGATTGATACGCGTTTCCGCATCGTTGTCGTCAAAAAAACACAGTTCCACACGCTCCGCAACCTCGGAAAACAGGGAAAAATTGGTGCCGGCCCCGTCAAAAACCGCACCTAAGGGAAATGGTTGCCCAGGCCATGTTTTCATAAGGGTATCCTTTGCATCCGCCTGGATCGCATCAGTTTTTATTGCATCTCTTTGAATTGCATCAGTCTTGGTCTTCATATCGGATCTTCATCCCCCCATGGTTTGTCCATAGCTCCGCTCCTTCGGTTACATCCAAAGTCTCTGGTTTTTTAATTTTTTTGTGCCCGGCTTTACGATCGTTTGTTCTTAATTTCGTTTCCCGCCACAGGGAATTGTCCCTTTTGCAGCCCTGATCCGCAATCAGGAAAAACATGTAATTGGACCCCTTCTTTCATGCAGAATCTGTAAAAAACCCGCTGAACAGGAGCATACAGGCATCCGGGATCAGCCGGAGACAGAGGTGCAGACATATTCGTGCACAAATGGGTGCATTCCCCCATTTATTTTAATACAGCACCCCGATATGCTCAGGATATCAGACAGGCAAAACTTCGGACAAAGCATTACACAAAGATTGTAACAAAAAAATGTAACATAAGGATGATACGTATGAATACCGGCAGTAGAACCCAGGAAACTCAGGATCATGATGCACTGGTTGCAGCAATGGCATCCCCGGATTTTTATCCCCATTCACCCCCTGATGTCATCCACAAGCAGACCCATATCTCAGATGTTTTTCTGGCCGGCGATCTGGTCTATAAAATAAAAAAACCGTTGGATATGGGATTTCTTGATTTCACAACTTTGGAAAAGCGGTACAGGTTCTGTAATGAAGAAGTCCGCTTGAATCAGCGACTGACAAAAGACATTTATCTGGGGGTTGAAAAAATCACCCGGGATACAAACGGATATGCCTTGAACAGATCCGGAGAAATTGTTGCGTATGCCGTTAAAATGCGGCGGTTGCCGGATGAAAACACCCTGAAACACCTGCTCAGATCAAACCGGGTTACAGAAAAACTTATGGACAGCCTGATCCATACCCTGGTTGATTTTTATAAAAATTCTGTCCTGGACAAAAAGGATATGTATCAGTTTGGTTCCCTTGAAAACATTCAGTCCAAGTGCCGGGATAATTTTACCTGCCTGCCTGAGTTCTCCGACACCGGGTCCAATAAAAGAAAAATTCAGATGATAGAAACTGCCACCCGGATGTTTCTGGACCGGCATAAAGACATCTTTGACCGCAGGATTGAGAACAACCATATCTGCGACACCCATGGAGATTTGAAAGCAGAACATGTATATGATTATCAGGGCATCCAGATTCTGGACTGCATTGAATTCAACCAGGAGTTCCGCTACCAGGACACAGCCTCTGATCTGGCCTTTCTGGCCATGGACATGGAGTTTCTCGGACACCGGCCGACAGCGCTTTTTCTGCTCAGCCAATATGTAAAAATCACCAATGACCCGGATCTGATGCAGGTGATTGATTTTTACAAATGCTTCCGGGCCATGGTGCAGGTAAAGGTGTATAATCTGCAGATAGGTCAGATTTCTTCTAACGCTGATGTCCGGAAAGCCGAACTCAGCCATAAAATGGAACAATATGTGGACCTGGGATACCAATATGCCCTGAAAATGGCCTGTCCCGTCATATGGGTGGTCTGCGGAATGATTGCCACAGGCAAAAGCACGGTGGCAAAAAAACTGGCTGCACTGTTTTCAATCCCCTGTATCCGCAGTGATGAAATCCGCAAATTCCTGTTTGATGATTCTTCTGAAAAATCTTCCGACCAGGGCTTTGAACAGGGGATGTATGCGCCAAAAGCCACCTCCCTGGTGTACGGCAGGATGCTGCTCACGGCCCAGGCAGCGATTGAAAAAGGCAGCTCCGTGATTCTGGATGCCACCTGCCGCAGGCGCAGACAAAGACAGGATATGCTGCAGCTGGCAAAAGACACCTCTGCCAATATCATTTTTGTGGAATGCCGTTGTCCGGACCGGGAAATAAAAAACCGGCTTAAAACCCGGGAACATGCGTCATCCTTATCTGATGCCAGACTTGCCCATTTTGACCACATAAAAAAGGGCATGGAACCTTTTGACGATATCCCGAAGGAAATGCACATGCCGGTGAAAACAGATCAGCCGCCGGACAAAATCATGGAGATCATCCTCACAGGAGAGC
This sequence comes from Desulfotignum sp., assembly GCA_046482705.1. Taxonomy (GTDB): domain Bacteria; phylum Desulfobacterota; class Desulfobacteria; order Desulfobacterales; family Desulfobacteraceae; genus Desulfotignum. Next base: position 2,625 of record JAWOEP010000334.1, on the reverse strand, counting down.
ATGAACTGCTGGCCCGGCAGACTGACAGAAAAAGCACATGATACCCATGTGCATGGGTCCCCTTCTTCCACCATCAAGGGATCTACCATAAAGGCATCATCTCCTGATTGCCCGTGATCGTTCCTCCCGGACAAAGATTCAGAAAACTGTTACTGGGCGGTATAGCCGCCGTCAATCACCAGTTCGCTGCCGGTCACAAATGCTGATTCATCCGATGCCAGATAAAGGGCCCCGTATGCAATATCTTCAGGCTTTCCCACATGGCCCACCGGATGCTTGCTGTCCAGATTTTTCCTGAAGGCTTCCACCCCTTCTTCCGAAGCTTTTGCCAGGTCTTCCACAAGGGGGGTCCAGATATAACCGGGATGAATGGAATTCACGCGAATCCCCTGCTTTGCATACAGCATGGCATCTGTTTTGCTCATCAATCTGACCGCCCCTTTTGATGCATGATAGGCCGGCAGATCCGGCGCGCCTATAATGCCATAAATGGAAGACAGGTTTATAATGCTGCCGCTTTTGTTTTTTATCATATGGGGGAGGGCATATTTGGTACACAAAAACACCCCTTTGACATTCACCCGCATCAGGTTGTCCCATTCTTCGGCATCGATTTCATGGGTTGGCTTGTCAGGACCGGTGATACCGGCATTGTTAACCAGAACAGCGATGCTGTCAGCCGGGGTGATAACCTCGGCCACATTTTTTTCATCCCCTGTGTCCAGGTGCTGGTATTCTGCTTTGCCGTTGTTTTTGCGAATTTCTTCCACCAGGGCTTTTCCTTCATCCTCTATAATATCTGTGACAATCACATATGCGCCCTGTTCGGCAAAAAGCTTGCAGATGGCACGCCCGATCCCTCTGGCGCCGCCGGTGACCAATGCTGTTTTGTTTTTCAAACGGTCCGTCATTTTTTCCTCCCTTTCGTTTGTAATGTTCATATGAACATCTTTTGTTTTTTTATTTCATCCAGACTTCTAAGCAACTCATTTGCGTTTCTGGTAGGTTTGGTGCCGGGCATTGGCCCGGCGGGTGCGCTATCAACCTGATTATCTTTTATAAGAAAGTCATCAGCATCAGTACGCAACTACCAGCTAAAAGCTAACAGCTAAGAGCTAACAGCTTACGGCTTCCATTTTTTCCTATTACGGTACCAGCGCCTGAAAAAAAATCATATCGTGAAAAACCCCCATTTTTTTGTATCCAAGTATGCAGACAACCCCAGATTTTTCTTTTTTTGCGGCTCCTGTCTGTACACAAAGCGAAAAAATGCGGTGAGAAAATCGGGGATATGGGGGTTTTTATGTATTGATGCATGGATAAAAAAAACCGTAGGATTGGTTCTACCCTGGTCAAAAAATTACGAATAAAACAAACAGGTATCAGCCGAAAGGAAAAAACACATGAATCAAGCCGGTTATGAAATTTTAAAAGAAAACTGCGATGGGATGATTTTCGACCTTGACGGCGTGATCACCAAGACTGCTAAGGTACATGCCAGGGCCTGGAAAACGCTTTTTGACAGATATCTGGAAAACCGGGCCGCCCGGGAAAACGAAGAATTCGTCCCGTTTGACATGGACAAAGAGTACAGAAAGTATGTGGATGGAAAACCCCGGTATGACGGGGTGCAATCTTTTCTCAATTCCCGGGGAATCGACCTGCCCCGGGGAGATCCATCCGATGGTCCGGAAAAAGATACCATATATGGTCTGGGCAATCAGAAAAATGAGATTTTCAATGAATATCTGCAGAAACAAGGGGCCACGGTTTTCGAAGATACCTTGAGCCTGGTGTATGAGGCAAAAAAACAAGGGTGGCAAACAGCTGTGATTTCAGCCAGTAAAAACTGTGTGCCAGTCCTTGAATCTGTAGGTATTGCAGACTGGTTTGATACGGTGGTGGATGGTATCGTTTCCCAGGAACTCGGGTTGAAAGGAAAGCCTGAACCGGACATATTTTTCGAAGCTGCCCGCCGTATCAAGGTCACCCCTGAACGGGCCGCTGTTTTTGAAGATGCCATCGCCGGGGTAAGTGCTGCAAAAAAAGGCGGTTTTCATCCGGTGATCGGTGTGGACAGAACCGGCAGTGAAGATTCGCTTAAAAAAGGGGGAGCAGATATTGTGTTTTCGGATCTGTGTAATATCCGCATCAACGGCAGACTGCCGGTGAGAAAAAAACACGTGACATCCCTGCCCTCTGCCCTGGACCATATCCAGGATATTTTACACGCAGCCGGGGACAGGACACCTGCCCTTTTTCTGGATTATGACGGCACCCTGACCCCTATTGTCAATGATCCGGAAAAGGCATTTCTTGATCCGGACATGAGACAAACCCTTAAAAAAGTGGCGGAAAAATGGGTGATTGCCGTGATCAGCGGCAGGGACCTTAAAACCATTCAGGATTTTGTAAAACTGGACAATCTGTATTTTGCCGGCAGTCACGGCTTTGATATTGCCGGGCCGGCAAACCTCACCCTTGAAATGCAGAAAGGAGAAGATTTTCTGCCGGTTCTGGACAAGGCCCAAACCCGGCTGGAAGAAAAACTGGCCGACATTTCAGGCGCTGCCATTGAACGCAAAAAGTTTTCCATTGCCATCCATTACCGCAATGTTGCACCTG
>JAWOEP010000323.1:0-19289 GCA_046482705.1 Desulfotignum sp. | reverse complement strand
CTGAATGCCACGCCGGAGCCGGACTGCCGGGACAGGTTGCCAAACACCATGGACTGCACGGTGACAGCTGTTCCCCAGTCGTCTGAAATGCCCATGATTCTGCGGTAATCAATGGCCCGGTTGGAATTCCAGGAAGAAAATACCTTGTGGATGGCCAGAAACAACTGGTCCATGGGAGATTCCACAATATCAATGCCGGCCAGCAGCAGCTGATTCTTATAGGCCAGGGCCACAGCCTTCATCTGGGATCCTGTAAAATGGCGTTTGAAATCAATACCTGCCCGGTTTTTATGGGCCGCAATGATCTGGTCGAACTCATCTCTGTGGATACCAAAAGTCATGCCGTACTGCTGGAGAAACCGCCGGTAACTGTCCCAGGCAAACCAGGGATTGCCGGTTTTTTTTGCAATGGCGGCAGCAATCTCTTCATTTATGCCCACGTTCAAAAAAGAATCCATCATGCCTGGCTGGGAAATGGAAGATCCGGATCGTACCGATAGCAAAAGCGGTTTTCGTGGATCACCGCAGGACAACCCGGTCTGCTTTTCCAGACGGGAAAGCATGGCTGCCACAAGCTGTTTAAAACTTACCGCAGCCGGGCTGTAGGAATCAATAAGATCCAGACAACGGAACACCTCGGTGGTAATAATGAATCCTTCCGGCACATTTACCCCTATCTGTTTGAGCCGCATCAGATTCCAGCCTTTGTTCCCCAGAAAAATAATATTCTGGTTCATGAGCTGCTCGTCCCCGATGGGGGTGACTGCGCATTTGGGATCATAATTGAGCAGGACACTCAGTTCATCCTGGGACAGTTTTTCCGACTGGCGGAACAGGGTATGCACAATACGGTTTAAAAAAACATCCAGCTGCTGGAGGCCAAGGGAGGTGGCAATACGGTCCCTGAAAAAAATATCCGCTGCCCGCTGGTCCAGTTTTTTTGCCATTTTCTCATCCAGGTGATCCTGATCGGAAATACTGCCGGGCAGAAATTTTTCCTGAATCTTGTCTTTGCCGATACGGGCTTCTATCTGCCGCAGGTTGGCGGAATGAATATTGTGAAAATAATCATTGATGATATCGGCCACAGCACGGACAAATCCCTTGAAAATATCCAGATACTGGGTAAAAGAACAGGTGGTGATGTTCACCGAATATTTTAAAAATTCCATCTGGATATCCAGCTTGTTGGAAACAATGCCATCCAGGCTCAGGGCCTTTCGGAACAGGGTGAGAATGGAAAAAATCCGCACAAACGTGGGTTTGGTGATCAACCGCAGGTCAATGCTGTTGATCAAATCTTCAAACAGGACATTGACGATGCTTTCAATGCGCAGGGTCAGGCCCAGGGCATCAAACTTGGGTTCGTTGTAGCTGCCGTACATGGAAGGTATGTCCACGGCAAAATGCCGCTTATGATAAATGGCTTCATTGGCATCATAGGTCTTGTCGCTGAGGATGATCTCCTTGAGTTCACCCATATAATTGAGCAGAAACTCGATTTTGGTATCCAGATCCTGCTCCGCAAGGGCTGCTGAAAGACGGTTGGGTTCCGGCATGTAATCGGCTTTAAAGTGTAACAGATAGGAGGTAAGTTCCAGGTGATTCACCCCGTATTTTTCATTGAGCAGCCGGTAAAACCGCAGAGCCAGGCGTACCCGGCGGCGATCCAGCTCTGTTACCTTATCCACTTCATCGATAAGCGTATCCAGGGCTTTCTGGCGGTACATGAGAAAATCTTCGGGATGGGGCAGGTTTTTGTCTTCCAGGTACCGCAGAATTCTGCCAGGACCATCCACAAACCGACCGGAAACCTGGATTTCATCATAGATGGACGGCGGGACAAACGGCTGTAACGGTTTTTTGTCACCTGTTTTCCAGAAAATCATAACCTGCTGGATAAAATCCACGATGCGGCTGGAGCTTTCCACATGGCATTGCTTGCGCAGAAAATGGATGAGCCGGTCCCGGCGGTGGCAGGATTCATCCAGCTGGGTGGAGATATCCCGAAGCTGGCCTTCGGCACCGATTTCGTTGAAAAATGTAGGCAGCAGCCGGGCAAGCTGTTTGACCAGGTTGTACACCTTTTTGATATCTGCATTGAGAAATCGGGTAATATCCCGGGGAAACAGATCCGTATCCCGGATAAACACCCCGCCGATGGACAAAGAGATGATCAGGGCCGACAGCAGGCGTTTGGATTTCTTCGGCTGCTGGTTGATAAGGCTTAAAAACACCCGGATATTTTTCACATGGGCGGTATTTCCCTTGATCTGCCAGTCTTCTCCAGTACCCTGGATCATGGGAAACTGAAATCCATGGTTCACGGCCCGGTCAATAAAATGGTTGATCAATTCCACCTTGCCGGTTTTATAGACCGCATCTCCTATTTTGTGAATACAGTCTAAAACCGTTTCCGGATACCGGCCCTTGTGTTCTTTGAGCAAAGAAAAGGTCTGGTTGACTATGGGGATATCTTTTTTAAAATCCTCATCTCCGATAAGAACGGTCAGGGTCTGGTTGATATCGTGAAGGCACTCTTTGTGGATCATGGACAGCCCGGGTACATGGATGGCATAAAATAAAAAAGTCAGCTTCAGGTGCCTGCCATAGGTTTCATCTGGGCAATGGTGCAGGATCTGCCGGCCCACGGTTTTAAAAATATTGATAAAATCCAGAAACCCGGTCAACCGAATCAGCTCTTTTGTCAGATCAATGGAAAAAAGATCCTGACTGCTGCACAGGATTTCCAGGTGTTTATTCCAGGCATCTATCCTGGCATGGGAAATCTGGTAAAACACCTGTTCCAGTTCAGTATTGAGACGCCATTCATCAATGTTTTCCTGCATCCAGGTGACAGGATCCTCCTGATGCAGCCAATAGGCAAAAACGGTTTTGTAAAACCGTATGAGCAGACGGTTGATGCTGCCCGCAAAGGGGGTGTTCTCCGCCAAAATCCCATGGGTCTGTGGCTGATCCAGCAGCAGCGCGGCCAGTTTATCTGGCTGGTAATAGGATGTAACAAAAAAAAAGAATGCCTTGTCCTCATACTTGTAAATCCGGATGACAACTTTCTGCATGACATCAAAAAATTCTGTAAGCCGGTCATCTGATTCTTTGGCCATGTGGTGGAGCAGCAGCATGAGATTATCTGCAGCTGCAGATTGAACCCGTTTTTCAGGGCTGTCTTCAAATGCTGACAAAAATATATCTGAAAAAATGACCAGGGCGGCCGCTCCTTTTTCATGGGATTTGTACAGGTAAAAATAATGCAGGGAAAAATGCCGGGCCTCATTGACGATGAATTCCCAGTTTCGATAGGGATGGGAGAGTTCTTTAAGGAAAATCTCCATTCTGTTTAAAATTCCCACATACCCGTCAAATATTTCCAGAAGCACCTCATATTTCACATCAATGGATACTTCAACCCGGGTATCGGAGAGATTTACCTCAAGGGCTTTGGATTTCACGAAACAACCTCATGATAAAGAAACGCATCATTAATACCAACCTTTTCTTTGTATACCAATCCAGGCTGGTTTTTTCAACTCAAGAATTGGGCATGGTACAAACCATTTGGTTGATTCTTACCGGTTTTTCTTATATGATTCCTTAAATCATTTAAGATAAAAAGATCAACCAGACGTTTTTCCATTAATACAGTTTATAAGGAGTTCGTACATGAATGATGCATCGCAATTTACGCTTTACAGTGGCGGCCACCGGGGCGCGGAAGCAGAATTCGGCAGGCTGGCCGAGCAATATGGCATAAAGGAAGTCAACTTCTCCTTTGCCGGTCATAAGCCGGACCGTCAGGCCGGTATCCGGGTGCTCACCCCGGAAGAGTTACAAAAAGGAGATATCAGCATGGATATTGTTTCCACCCGCATGGGACGTTCCTTTTCCAAAGCAGATAAAATCCGCAAGGTCATCCAGTCCATTTTCCATATGGTCAATAATGGATACCAGATTTTTGTGGTGGGATGGATCCTGCCGGACAAAACAGTCAAAGGCGGTACCGGATGGGGGGTTGAGCTTGGAAAATTGTTCAACCGTCCCTTGTTTGTTTATGAACAGGACCGCAATGACTGGTTTTCCTGGGTGGACAACGAATGGCAGAAAGTCACCCCGGTCATCACCCATAAAAATTTTTCCGGCACCGGTACCCGGAACCTGACGGATGATGCCAGAAAAGCCATGGCAGATCTGTTTGAACGCTCCTTTTAAGATACCTGTTCAGCCATCCATGATTCAAAATCCAGGGTCAGTTTCAGGGGCTCAGGCTGCGTCTGATGCCTGTCCTGCTTACCGTCCTGGTAGCGATCCGGGTCTTTGCAGTGATCCGGATCTTTTTTCCCCTGCTGCATTCTTCCATGCACTGGTGGTGTGCCGGGATCTGATGACTGTGCCTGATGCAACATGCCTGCTGCCGGCTCCCTGCCGGCCGGTGCCTTGCTGCTACGGTCATCCAGAAGGATCTGCTTGATGGATGCCACCTCTTCCAGAAGATACGTCATGCGGGCCTCAATTATGGACAACCGCTGTGCCACCTGGTCTGTTTTGGGCTTTTTTTCCGGTTCTTTTGCTCTGCCGCTGCCCATCAGCTCCAGGCACTGGTCCCAGAATATTTCCATGGGAAGATCCCCGGCAGCACCATCCTTTATTTTCATGGCCAGAGACCGGATACAGCGGGATGCGGCAGACCCGGGAAAAAGCATGGTAAAAGGAACCTGGGATACCACGGAAATGGGCACATTGGCATCCCGGGCCACAATACCCAGGGCAGTAATTTTCAGGGATAAGAATTTCTTGACGGTCTGTCTCAGCTTGGCATAGGCAGATCTGGCAGATGCCGCGGTTTTCACCTGGTTCACCACCACCCGCACCGGCGGCAGGGACCGGGTATCTGCTCTGGAAAGCACCTTTAACAGGGAATAGGCATCAGTCAGGGATGTGGGCTCCGGGGTGATCACCAGGATCATCTGATGGGATGCCCGGCAGAATGCCATGACCTGGGAAGAAATGCCCGCGGAAGTATCAAAAATGAAATAATCATAACTGCCCATCTGCAAGAACGCCTGGATCAGACGCTGGGCTTCGGCTGCAGTAAGATCCGCCATTTTTTCCACCCCTGAACTGCCGGGAATGATATCAATGCCCTGAAAATTCCGGATCATGATATCCTCCAGCTGTTTTTCACCTGAGATGACCGCATCAAGACCATGTTCCGGAAAAATTCCGGTGAGGACATTGACATTGGCCAGTCCCAGATCGGCATCAAACAGACAGACCCTGTGGCCGGCCGCTGCCAGGCAAAGGGACAGATTCAGACTGATACTGGTTTTTCCCACCCCTCCTTTTCCACTGGTGATGGTAATGACGTTTGCCATGTTCAGGTTTCCTGTTTTATGGGAATTGCTGAAATCACTATCCGGGCTCCCTGTTTTTCCAGAAAAAACACAACTGTCCGGCATTGAAATTTTTCAATGACTGCCTGGTGGTGTTTCTGGATAAATTGTAAAAAAGCCGGCTCCCGTCCCGGCTGCCCATTGCAGCTGGAATGGTGACGACTCTGTTCATATACCTTAAACAGTTTTAGAATTTTGTCTTTTTCCCGGACAGGATCACTGATTTTCACAGAAAAATCCTGCAAAAGGGACAGATCCTTTGAAATTTCTTGTGCATCCCGGGGATCAAAACTTTTCTGGTAAAGAATTTTATAAAACCAGGAAAACCCGGAAAAAGAAACAAAAACAGGCGTGAACCGGTACTGGGGAAACCGTTTGTCCAGTGCAGCAATAAAACATAAGGCATCCGGAGCTGTAATTGCGCACAAAAGGGTTTCTTCCTTAAGAACCAAAGGAATAATCTGGTGCCGGCCGGCAACTGCAGCCGGTATGATACTGGATAGTTTTTCCCGTTTTTTTTCGGAAAATACCATATCACTGATGGACCGCAAAGGAATGTGAAAGAGATCCATGAGCATCTGCTGGATTACCGGCTTTGGCACCTGGTTTTCTTCCAGCACCAAGCCCAGAAACGGAATGCCGGTTTCAGCGGACCGGGCCTGAATCTGTTCTATCCGGGAGGCCGGCAGCACTTTCCGGGTTACCAGCCGTTCCTGCAGACTGATAAGTTTTTTGTTTTTTTTAAGTGCCTGGAAATTTTCCACCGGCGTCAGCAGATTGAGCCCACAGAGGATGGAACCGAACAGTGGACGATTTTTAGAACCCTTGTCATCAGCGGTATTTTTCTGGATGGCCAGCACCCGGTCAATATCGTTGGAATGAATCAGCCCCTCCTGCTCCAGAATGGCGCCGGTTTTTATCTCCCTGATTTCTGTCATGGATGAGCCTCTCCGGATACAGGCAGAAAAATGGTGAACCTGGTGCCTTGTTTCTGCCCGATGTCACAAGAGATTCTGCCGTTGAGCTGTTTGACGATGCTATGCACAATAGCAAGTCCCAGGCCGGCATTGTTTTTTCCTTTTTTGCTGGTGTTATAGGGCTCAAAAATTTTTTCCATAATTGCAGGATCAATGCCCGGGCCGTTATCGGCAACCATGATTTCAATGCGGCCGGGAAGCTGTTTTTTTTCTCCGATAAGAATTTTGGCTGAGTCCGGCTTAAAACGGGTGCGTATCGTTATTTCACCACCTTTTCCCATTGCTTCAGCACTGTTTTTTATCAGGTTGATGAGGACCTGTTTGATCCCGTTCGGGTCTGTTTTAATCTGAGGCAGATGGGGATCCAGATGCATGACTATGTCTATCTGCCGGGGCAGGAGCATGGATTTTTTAACTATTTCCATCATCCTGGCACACAACTGGTTCACATCCACCATCTCAAATCCTGAAATCCCGGGGCTTGAAAAACTGGACAGCCCGTCCAGAAGCAGAGAAACCCGGCCCATCTCTTCTTTTACCACGGACAATTCCTCCTGGGCCGGATGTTTGCCCGGCAGTTTTAAACTCAGGCTTTCCAGGTAATTTCTGATGATGGCAACGGGATTGTTGATTTCATGGATGACCTTGTCGGTCATGGTGGCAAAGGCTTCCATTTTTTTTTCACTGACACGGTCGGCATGTTCCTCGTGCATCCAGATATTTTCCAGACACAGGCCGGTCTGCCGGGAAAAAATATTCACAATACCCTGGCTGGTACGAATCTGGCGAAACAGGTCCTTGTTTCCCCCCAGGACCATGGTTCCCATCATTCTGCCGGCAGACCGGATGGGCAGGGCATAAAACCCGCTGGTCTCCAGCAGACGCAGGATCTGGATATCAGAGACAGCCAGGCGGTCCTGCAGATTTATGCTGGTCTGGGGGGCTGCCTTTTTTACGCTTTTAACAATCAGGCTGGTCTGATTTGACAGGGGCAGGGCCACCCGCTTGATGACCTGGTGGTTTTTATCCTGGCGGCTGCATGCACCGGTCAACAGGTCTTTTTTTTCATCCAGGAAAAAGAAAAATATACGGGGCACCTGGAACAGGATTCTGAAACCTTTTTCCACCGTTTCCATAATGGATTCCGTATCCCGGGCTTTCACCAGGTTTTCCAGGGTACCGTATACAAGGGAGGCATCTGTGACAGCTGCAGCAACCTTTTTTTCAGCAGCCGGATGGTCTTTGGCATCCATTGAAATATCCAGATGCCGGGCCAGATCCATCACGTCATTTTGGGTCTGCGCTACCATCTGCTCCAAACGGACCTGGTGAATGCCTGTAAGCCCAGCCATGTCTGCCAGGTCTGCCGGGTCTTCATTACCTGACAACAGGTTGGCTGCATAAATGGTCCTGATATGGGCCAGTTCCCCCTGAATTTTTTCAGGGGGTTCATGGAGGAACAACACCGCATCGGCAACCAGGGGGTTGAGCTGCCATTGCCGGAACAGCCACGCACTCACCCGGGGAGCATCTGTCTGGAAAACAGTCATTTCAGCCCGGGCTGCTTTTTTTTCCATGTCATTGGTTTTCAAAATAGGGGCATATTCCTGGGGAAATGTCTGCATCAGGGCCAGGCGGCCGATATCATGGAGCAGTCCGGCCAGAAAAAATTCATCCAGATTGCCCAGACCCTGTTCTTTTGCCAGGTTTTCCGCCATGAGTGCACAGGTGTAGGAATGATACCAGAACTGTCCCATGTTGAATCCCGGCAGTTTTCTGGACAGGCTGAAAAAATGCAGGGCTGCGGATGAAATGGCCAGGTTGCGGATGGTGTCCACCCCCAGATAGACCACAGCATTTTTGATTGTGGTAGCCTCCTGGCGCAGGTTGACATAGGATGATCCCATGATCTGGAGAAGCTTGGCAGTCAGGGAAGGATCTGTGGAAATAATTCGGGTCAGTTCCCGGGTGCTGGAATCATCGTTGCTACAGGCCTTTACCAGGGCAACCATGACCTGTGGCAGCTGTGGCAGATGCCTGGACTGTCCCAGTTTTTCAAATACGTTGTTCACCCGGATCCGATCCAAAAAATGCTGCGTTGGGGGTTTTTGCTCTTTTACTCATGGTTTTTATAGTTATTTTACCACCACAAATCAATAGGTTTAAAAAATAATCGCAATGATTTATTATGTGATCGTTTATGATAATACCGACTTGAAACCTTTGCCCCAAGGAAAGTTTTCCCATGTTTACACCCAATGATCTGATGGATATTGCCGCAAAAATGGAAAAAAACGGCCAGGCCATTTACCTGGAAGCCAAAAAAAAGGTGGACAGCCGCACCCTGAAATCCCTTCTCCAATGGATGGCTGATGAAGAAGCCGCCCACAGGGAGTGGTTTTTGGAGCAAAAAAACACCTGGAACGTTTCTGGCGCACACACTGATCTGGAAGCCATGCTGCCGGACGTTATCAAAGAGATGATGGGAGAAAAAACACTGTCTCTGGATGATGTGGATTTTTCGCAGATCCGGTCTGCCTCTGAAATGCTTGACACATTTGTCGTCTTTGAAAACGACACCATATTGTTTTATGAATTTCTCCAGGCCTTTATCCAGGATACCCAGGCCCTGGCCGGGCTGGAAAAAATCATCAAAGAAGAAAAAAAACATGTGGAAAAACTTACAGAGATGATCCAGGCCATATCCAGCAAAAAAATCAGAGAGCAAACCCTTCATTGGTAATCATGTGCTTTTCAGGGGGTGGTGTTTTTAACCCCGTGAACCCTGTCTGTCAGGCAGTGCTGCCGGTTTGTGTACCGTAAGCTGGGGAAAGGGAATTTCCCAGTTGTTTTGGGTACAGGCATCTGTGCACCACCGCTGGATGGCCCGGGAGATCCGGTTGTAAAGGGGTGCCATTTTCCCCTCAAAGTCAGCAATCACCACAAGATCCAGAGAGGATGACCCGGCTCCGGCAAATTCCACCCTGAGGTTCAGCAGAGAGTCTGCATATGCTTCTGCTTCCAGCTGCTTGCCGATATGGGCTTCCAGGATCTCAAGTACCTCATGGGTGGCTTGTGCCTGGAGATTGTAGGATATGCCGAAACCGATTTTCAACCGGAAATTCACGGACAGGTTCATTGGAGACATTCCCAGAAAGTCGGCGGTCTGGTATACCTTTTTCGCCCCGCCCCGCAGGACCAGTTCCACCATTTCATGGGACAGACTGGTGACACATCCCCGGGTATCGTCCGAAAGGATCACCCAGTCATTTTTCCGGCAGGGAAACCAGGGTTCATGGCGCTTAAAGGGCCGGGAGGTCAGGTCCATGAGGGCTTCAATGGGAAGCCGCAGGGTCTGCCCCAGATCAGGATTTTCTAACTGGGAAAACATGTTGATGCGTTTCACCAGCCAGGGAACGCCCTGGTATACGACCCGCTCACCTTCCCGTACCGCCCCGATATTGAGCATCAGACGGCTCTGGTGCCAGAACCGGGGCAGGGTGTGTTTGGCTGCCCACCCCAGGCCCATGAGAAAGATAATGGCCAGGGACAAAAGTACCCAGTCCTCAAACACATAAAAAACCAGGATCACCACAAGCAGGGCTGCCAGAAAAGTCACAACCCGGAACAAAAGATCCAGGGCCCGGAGATGGAACGGCCGGTACTGGGCCGTGTATCCGGGAATATATTTGACCAGATACAGGTAGGCAAACCGGATCAGCAGCACGATACTGATACAGGAAACCAGGGCGATAAACAGAAACAATCCCCGGTTTTTAAAAAAATTCTTGATGGAAGCCTGGGAGCTTTCAATAAGGGACTGTTCTTCTGATTCCAGTTCCGACAGCTGCATCCGGGTGATTTCCAGCTTGCTTAAAATCTGGTTTTCCACCCCCTGCCATTCAGGCACCAGCTTTTCCAGATGCTGCTTCAGGGTTTTGTCTTGGGTGCGGGATATCAGGTCCATCAGATTTTCATTGGCCTGCCGGACAATTGGTTTACGTTCCTGGTAATAGGAAAGCTCGTCTTTGAGCTGTGTTTTTTCCCGGGCCTTCTGGGTAACCCGTTTGAGTTCGGTTATTCCAGGCTCTATAAGGGAGACCAGTTCATCTTTCCAGTTGAACTGCTCCTCTTTCTGTTCGGCAAACAAGCCAATATCCACACCAGTGGCAATGCGCTCAAAATCCCGACTGGCCGAGGCCAGCATCTTGTCCAGCCTGTCCAGTTCCGCTGCCAGGTTTTCCTTTTGTGTTTCCGATGTACTGGCCGCAATATCCTGTTTTTTTTCAGCTATCCGCTCTTCCAGATTCTGCTTGAGCGCAATAATGGATTCCAGCATATCCAGAGATCCTGATTCAGCAGGTCCTGGTTTGTCCAGCACATCCTGGGCACCGGCAGGTAATGCCATTCCAAAAAAGCCTGCCAGCAAAAGAATCATTACCGCATAGATCCTCACCCTGCCCATACCAGCTCCTTTTTTCCCTATCATCTGTTTGCAACCATATCCTTTTTTATACCAGACACCAGGTCGTCCACCCGGGCCTGTATCTCTTTTCCCACAAGGGCGGCATGATCTGCATCTCTTACTTCAGGCAGATCCCAGAACAGGGTTTTCACCTTTGGTATGGGTGTTATGTCCGGTTCCAGGCAAACCGCACATACCGGCAGATTATTTGTGAACTCCTCATCCATGAGTGTATCCAGGGCTTCAGGCAGCCGGTATTTGATATCAATGCCCTGTTGCGCCATAAAATTTAAAGCCAAGGGATCAATATCTTCAGCAGGATGGGTACCGGCGCAAAGCACCCGGATGTCGCCTTTTGCCGCTTTTTTTGCAAAGGCTGCAGCCATCTGGGTTCTGCAGGCATTTTTTGCGGAAACAAAAACCAGCACCGGTTTGTTCTGCACCGCTGCCATCACCCGGCCGGCTGCTTCCCGGATATCTGTATCCACCCCGGGCACCTGTGCAACCGCACCGGCAGACTCCACTTTTTTATAGGTCAAAGATTCTGCAAATTTTGCAGAGATGGCATCAAAAAAATAGTGGGCCGTCAGCGCCACTCCCTCAAAAAGGCGTTTGCCGCCTGACGCTGCTGCAGATAAAAGCACACCCTGGCGGGATCCTGCATCAGGATCAGCCAGTTTCAGCTTGTACTTTCGGCCCCAGAACATCTGGCACCGGTCAATCAGGATCTTTGCCTGTGCAGATACATTATAGAAAAACACCGGGGATGCCAGCACCACCACATCGGCACGTCGGATAAGCCCGTAAATATGCGGCTCCATCTCATCCTTGAGGGGACAGAACCCTTTTTTTTCACACACGATCAATTCTTTGCATGGCTGGATGTCCAGGCTGTCCATATGGATTACCCGGATCCGGGCACCCTGTTCTTCACAGATTTTTAAAAATTCGGTCAAAAGATAGTCTGAATTCCCTTTTTTGCGCGGACTTCCCTGCAATCCCAGGACAAACATGGCAGCCTCCTTTATGTTCAATATTTACTTATAAGATGATGTTATTTCCGACCGGATGTCAAGGAAATCTTCGGCTTGAAAAAACAAAGAAACAGACTTATGCTTGGTAAAATATCCAGTACCTGTTGCTGGACAATATGTTTTCAATGGTTTAATCAAGGAGGATCCATGGATTTTGTTATTATCGGCGGGGATGCCGCCGGCATGAGTGCTGCCAGCCGTGCCAGAAGGCAGTATCCCGACCTTGCGATCACCGTGCTGGAACAGAGCCGTGACGTGTCCTACAGCGCATGCAGTATGCCCTATAATATTGCAGATCCCCAAACCCCCATGGAAGACCTTGTGGTCCGGACAGCAGCAGAATTTATCGACAAACACAAAATCGATCTGCGCACCGGCCACAAAGTTACCGCCATCCATAGAGACACCAGACAGGTATCCGGAAAAACCGCAGCCAATGAACCGTTTTCCACAGGATACGACAAACTGCTTATTGCCACCGGTGCCGCCCCCACCCTGCCTGACCTGCCGGGCAAAGAACTGCTCATGCCCCTAAAACAGCTGGAACACGGCCGGCAGATCAAACAGGCCATCACGGATCGCCGGGCAAAAAAAGCAGCCATCCTGGGCATGGGGTATATTGCCCTGGAAATGTGCGAAGCCCTTACAGCACTTGGCATCCAGGTGAGCATAATCAAGCCTTCTTCCCGGTTTCTGCCCTGGCTTCCAGAGGATATGGCACAAATCGTACAAGATGAGCTGGTCAGAAATGCGGTGGATATCCACATGGGAACCGAGGTGACAGCCATTGAGGCAAAAAACAACAGGATCTATCTACACTGCGGCCACATGGTCCTGGATGCTGATCTGGCCCTGGGTGCCACCGGGGTTCGTCCCTGCAGTGAACTGGCCCGGGATGCAGGGCTGGCCCTCAGTGTTTCTGAATCCATCAGCGCGGATTCGTACCTGCGGACCTCGGACCCGGATATTTTTGCTGCCGGCGACTGCGCAGATGCCTTTCATGTGGTCACGGACAAAAAAGTATGGATTCCCCTTGCCTTGCGGGCAAACCGGGCAGGGTGGGCGGTTGCAGACAATCTGTTTGCAGAAAACACCCGGCTTCAGGGTGTGGCAGGTACCGCAGTATTCAAGGTCTTTGATCTGGCAGTGGCCAGATCCGGGCTTACCTTGTCCGAAGCCAAAAAAGCGGGTTTTGATCCGGTGGAAAACCGGATCACCAGCTTGTCCCGGGCCAAATGGCAGCCGGGGGCGGCCAAAATCCATGTGAATATGGTGGGGGACAAAAATACCGGACAGCTTCTGGGTGCCCAGATGGTGGGGACCGACGGGGTGGCCCACAGGATCAATGCCGTGGTGGTGGCCCTGCATTCCGGCATGACTGTGGCGGATTTTATTCAGACAGACCTGGCCTATGCACCGCCTTTTGGCCCCACCTGGGATCCTTTGCTGACAGCAGCCATTCAACTGGAAAAAAAATTGTAGCCTGGAACTGCAACTTTGGTTTTTTTTCCTGGCACAGATGCCCGAATGGATTGAGGAGCAAATGTTTCACAGGATTACTTGTGGTTCCGGGTTGCGGCAATTCCTGCTTTTTCATCCACCCGGGTAAGCAGCAGTCCGCCAAGGACAAAAAATAAAACCACTACAGAAACCCCTGCCCGCTGAGAATCAAACACCTGGGTCAAAAATCCCAGCAAAAGCGGGCCCATGAATGCGGTAAGTTTGCCGGAAAACGCAAAAAACCCGTAAAACTGGTTTTCCTTTTCCGGGGGAACAAATCGGCCCAGCAAAGAGCGGCTGGCACTCTGGTTGGGACCGGCAAAAAAGCCCACCAGAATGCCTGCCACCCAGAACAAGGTTTTATCCGGTGCCAGTACCGCCATCAGGGCAGCCAGGGCCAGGATGCAGTTGCTGATCTGAATGGTGGTTTTTCCTCCCAGACGGTCATCAAAGACACCCATGATCAGTGCCCCGATGCCGGCGGAAACATTCAGGACAATGCCGAAAATCATAATCTCCTGGAAGCTGAACCCGAAGGTGCCGGCCGCATAAATACCGCCAAAGGCAAAAATGGTCACCAGCCCGTCATTGTAAATCATCCGGGCCACCAGCAGCCGGACGATCTGCCGGTATTTTTGGATCTCTTTCAAGGTATCCACAAGGTCAGCCAACCCGCTTTTCGCAATGCGGGCCTTGTCTGCCCGAACCAGGGGAACCGTTTCAGGCACCCACAAAAACAACGGGATGGAAAACAGGGCAAACCAGGCTGCCACCAGCAGGCAGGTGGCCCGGATATTGACCCCATCTGTGGTGGACAGGCCGAACCAGGGTATTTCCGGGCTGACAAATCCCACCAGGGCCACCACCATGGCTGCCAGGCCCCCAATATACCCAACGCCCCAGCCTACGCCGGAAATTCTGCCGATATTGTTCCGGGTGGAAATATCGGGCAGGTATGCATTATAAAACACATTGGAAAATTCAAAGGCGATATTGGATATCACAAAAAAGAAAAGCGCCCAGAATATCTGGCCGGGTGCCACCCAGAAAAGGGCGGCTGTGCCGGCCACGGTCACCATGGTTGATATCAATAAATACCGCTTGCGCAGCCCGCCCTGGTCTGCCAGTGCCCCGAGTATGGGGGATAAAAATGCCACACAAAGGGCGGTCATGGTGATCCCCCTGGACCACAGCGCAGTACCGGCCACCTTGTCCGGCGCAATGACTGACACAAAATAGGTGCCATAGATGAAAGTGACCACCAGGGTGGTGTAGGCGGAGTTGGCAAAATCAAACAAAACCCACCCGAATACCGTGCGTTTATCTGCCGGTTCCGTGATCATAGCGGTTTCTCCTTTTCAGTAGAACTGTTTATGGTTTCCCCTGGTATAAATCGGCTAACAGATCAGACTGCCGCCGCCAGAACCTGCAGGAGGATATGCCCGGTCGGACCAGGGGAAGGTCCGGATGCCCTGCCAGAGAAGTGGTGGATCTTTGTTGTGTCAGCCTTGCAGACACCATGGCCAGCAGACAAAGCGCGGATGTCTTCACCTGCCTGGTCAGATCCAAAATTCCGGCTTTGCAATGCCCGCCGGTCACCGGATCCCGGTACCCGAATGTCTGACGGAAAAAAGGCAGATCCATCCCCTGTTTAACCGGATACATCAGGGACAGGGCCAGATCCGGCAGCCAGTGCCTGTTTTGGTGTTTGCGGTACAGGAGGCGGTAAAGAAAGGTGTATTGGAACATGTTCTGGTAAAAAGCATGGGAACGGACAGCATATCCCAGACAAGCTCTGTCCCGGGATGCAGCCAGATTGAACAGATCGCCCAAAAGCCCTATCATCCGGGATTCTGCAATTTCGATCTTTTTGAGAATACGGCCCAGGCAGGTTCTGGCACCCGGGCCTGCCTGGTGCAGCAAATACAGATCCAGGGCGGTTTCAAACTGCCGGTGGCGGGCTGTGGCGCCGGGATGCACAAGGGACATGCCGGAAAAATAATAGACCAGAGGATGAAACGCGGTATCTGAAAGAAGGTGACAGATGATACCGGCGCCTAAGGACAGGGCAGCAGGATCTGGTTGTGAAAAAGACATATTGTCAAAAAACGCCAGTACCGGTGCCAAAGCCCGGACATCGGACAGATGAAATGGGTCGGCTGCTGCCTGGATGCGGGCTTTTCGGGGACCCAGCAGATAATAAAACGGGATATCCGGTGCCACCGCCCCCAGAAAAAACAGGTTTTCATGGGTATGGACCGGTTGGTAAAATACAGAATCCCCGGGGAGTTTTTCTCTGACCAGATCGGCCAGATACCAGTGGGAAATCTCCTTGGGCATGGACTTGTCTCTTTTTTTCAGGTGGATGCTTTATGCAGCCTGCCGCTCCAAAGCCAGCAGTTTTTCCTTGATATCCAGACCGCCGCCAAACCCGACGAGCTTGCCGTTTTTCCCGATCACCCGGTGACAGGGAATGACAATGGGAATAGGGTTTCTGGCATTGGCCATGCCCACGGCCCGGCATGCTTTGGGATTACCGATCTGCCAGGCCAGTTCCCCATAGGAAATGGTGGCGCCATAGGGAATTTTTGTCAATGCCCGCCATACCCTGCGCTGAAAATAGGTTCCGTCAGGGGCAGTCTCCAGGGAAAACTGCGTCAAATCCCCTTGAAAGTAAGCAGTCAGCTGGGAGACGACATCTGAGAACGGGTCAATGGAATACACCCAGTCCGGCCGGGGTTTGTGTCGTAACTTTCCCTTGGGAAAACTGATGAATTCCAATTTTTTTTTCCCTCCGATCAGCAGTTGGCCCACAGGGGAATCATAATAACAATAAACCATGTCCGCTCCTTTGTCGGTAATCTTGTGCTCCGGTCATTGATTTTTATCAGATGTCGGCCACCAAAGAAAAGAAAAATTTTTTTTTTACCTGCCGGTTTGAAAAATAATCGTTTACAGGTATAATCAGTTTCATGGAGATTGAATTGTTTGAAATCCGGGATCATTTATTTTCCCACCCCCCTTTCCGAAACCTGCCCAAACATGTTGTGGATGAACTGGTCCCCCATATTGAAGTGGCATATTTCCAGGCCGGGTCCATGATCCTGGAAAGTGGTCAGGAAAACCATTTCCTCTTTGTCATCCGCAGCGGTGCTGTTGAAATACTGAGAAGTTCGGGTGAACTGTATACCCGCATGGGAGAAGGAGAATGTTTTGGCCAGTTTGCCCTGCTGCGCAAAAAAAAGGTGCGGTATGCAGCCAGGGCGATTGAGGACACCCTGGTGTATAAAATACCGGATGCCCGGTTCCAGCATTTAATTGATACCTATGACCGGTTTGCTGATTTCATGGAAGAAGACCACAGTACCCGGCTGGAAAACGCCCTGGGCAGATCTGTGCAGAAAAACCGGAACCCTTTGATGACATCACGGATTCACAAAATGATCCGCCAGAATATTGTCAGCGCCCCACCGCATATCTCCATCCAGCAGGCAGCTGCGCTCATGACCCAAAAACGGGTTTCTTCCCTGGTGATTGTGGAAAATGATCTTCCCGGGGACCAGTCACCCATTGTGGGGCTGGTCACAGACAGGGATCTGCGGAAACGGGCCATTGCCAAAGGCCTGCCTCTGTCCACACCGGTGAAGGAAATCATGTCCACAGATATCATATGTCTCCAGAGCCGGGACTATGCCTTTGACGCCATGCTGACCATGATGCGCCACAACCTCCACCATCTGCCCATCCTGGACCAGCAGCAGCCTGTGGGGGTCATTACGGTGGCAGACCTGATCCGTTATGAATCCCATGGATCCATCTATCTGGTGGGGGATATTTTCCGGCAGAAAACAGTGGCAGAACTGGCAGCCATAACCCCGAAAATCCGACAGCTCTTTGTCCAGCTGGTAAATGAACATGCCAATTCCCATACCATTGGCACTGCCATATCCCGCATAGGCGTCAGTCTTTCCCAGCGCCTGCTCCAGCTAGGAGAAAAAAAACTGGGTCCGCCGCCTGTCCCTTATTGCCTTCTGGCCCTGGGATCCATGGCCAGAGATGAAATGACCATTGTTACAGACCAGGAT
Source organism: Desulfotignum sp. (assembly GCA_046482705.1). Lineage (GTDB taxonomy): Bacteria > Desulfobacterota > Desulfobacteria > Desulfobacterales > Desulfobacteraceae > Desulfotignum. The sequence goes on along the minus strand of JAWOEP010000323.1, from coordinate 1,820 downwards.
AACGCCTTTGTCCTGGACGATGCCTTTGATCCGGATATTCACGATGCCTATTTTAAGGCCTTGGCCCAATTTTTAAGTGACGGCCTTGACCAGTGCGGTTTCCCCTATTGCACAGGTGATATCATGGCCACCAATATCCAGTGGCGGCAGCCATTATCTGTCTGGAAAACATACTTTACAGGCTGGATCGATACACCGGATCCCGAAGCCCTGCTCCATGCCTCCATTTTTTTTGACCTCGAGGAAATTTTCGGTGAAACCGGTTTTGCCAACCAGTTGCGGAAACTGATTCTTGACAAGGCACAGCAAAGCCGGCGATTTTTGGCCTGCCTGGCCAGAAATGCCCTGCTGCGCCGCCCGCCTTTGGGCTTTTTCCGCAAATTTGTACTGGAGCATGACGGCCGGCACAAAAAAAGCTTCAACCTCAAGCGCCGGGGTACAGCACCCATTGCCGATCTGGCCCGGGTCCATTCGCTGGCCAGCGGCGCCATGCCGCTCAATACGGAAGAACGGCTGAACCATATCAAAAAAACGCATCTATTGGCAGAAGGCGCAGGCGATGATCTGCTGCACGCCCTTGAACTGATTTCCATTGTGCGTATCCGTCACCAGGCCCGGCAGGTGGAAGCAGGCATATCTCCGGACAACAATGTCATACCGGAAACCCTTTCCTCCTTTGAACGCAACCATCTCAAAGATGCTTTCCAGATCGTGGCCCAGGCCCAGTCCTTTCTCAAATACCGGTATAATGTATCGCCTGCCATGCAGACCGGCATGGACCCTTCCAAAAAATGAACCGGCCGGAAAAATCATCAGACAGACAGGCGGTGGACTGGCAGTCCCGGTTTTCATTTCTGTCTGACCAGGCAAAAGATCCAAGGCTTAAAGCCTATTATCAGGCTGCACACGTTCCCGGCAATACGCCGGTGCAGCAGGTGGCGTTTCTGGCCCTGGATCTGGAGACCACAGGATTGGATGCAAAAAAAGATGCCATTATCAGCGTGGGGTTTCTTCCCCTTTTTTATGACCGCATCCTCTGCAGCGGTGCCCGGTACTGGGTAGTCCAGCCGGAACAGGTCAGACCTGATATACAAACCACCATCCATGGTATCACCCATACCCATATGGGTATCAGTCCAAATTTTTCCGCCATTCTGGGTCCCCTCTTACAGGCCATGGCCGGCCGGGTGATCCTGGCACACTACAGCCGGATTGAAAGAGAATTTCTGGGCAGAGCGGTCCAGAACCTGACCGGCGATCCCCTGGATTTTCCGGTGGTGGATACCATGGAACTGGAATCGCGGAAACATCCGGTATCCAGGCCCAATTTTATCCAGCGGTGGATGGGAGAAAAAAACAGCCCGTCCCTGCGCCTTGCCCATGCACGGGAAAGGTATAACCTCCCCCCATACCGGCCCCACCATGCCCTCACCGATGCCCTGGCAACTGCCGAGCTTTTTTTGGCCCAGATGGCGGACCAGTTCACCCCTGATACCCCGGTCTCTGAACTGTGGATCTAAAGACACAAGTGCCAGTTGATCGAAATGGTATCCATTTTTTTGGGCTCAAAAAGAATTCGTTTTTGGATAATCAATCACACCTCTGAGAAGCAGACCACTCAGGTTTTTATATTATATCGTTGCATTTGAAAAGATGGATTTCATTCAAAACCTTGAACTATGGCTTTTGCTTCATCGATTTTTGTTTCATCAAGTATCCAGACAGAAGGAGCAGTCTCTGGTGTTAGGGATTTCTCGACGGGCACCGAAAAGATATTCTCCCTTTACCTCGCACTTGATCCCTTGTGATTCCAAAAGGCC
>JAWOEP010000318.1:0-10174 GCA_046482705.1 Desulfotignum sp. | reverse complement strand
GGAGGCGCGCATGCAGGAGGTCAACGAGGCCTACGCCGTGCTCTCCGACCCGGAAAAGCGGGCCGCCTACGATCAGATTGGCCGTGGTCGCCAGCCCGGAGAGGAGTTCCATCCACCGCCGGACTGGGATGCGGGTTTCCAATTCTCCAGCCGGGGCTTCTCGCCCTCCGGAAGGAGTCTGCGTGAGCTTGGTCGACAGAAGCTGCGTCGCAACGAAGATGAGGGGCAGACCGCGGATCGCGGTCCACCCGATGAGCGGTATGGTGAAGTCGCCGAAGCCGATGATCACGTCCGGCGCCGACAGGTCGCTGATCCACCCGGGGATGAACTCGGCGCCGCGCAGGTCGAAGTGGTTGTTGAGGCAAAGATCCTTTCCGGGGATGCCAAAGGAAAAACCGGTGTGGTCATCGGCCACCACGGCGGATCGGAACACATCATTGTGGAGTTTGCCAGAAAAGTAAAAGAGCAGATGGGGTATGACGACAGAATACGGATCAGGGTGCGGGGACAGGGACTTGCGCTCCTGGATTATCCTGATATCCGGCTGTTTAATCTGTCCCCGGACCTGCTGCACAAAATGCAGATCCAGCCTGACGGCAAAGGCAGACTGATTGTGCCGGTCACCACCCTGGTGCCGGCATCCTGCATGGGATCAGGCCTTGGCCGGCCCCATGTGGGCGCAGGGGATTATGATGTCATGACATCGGATCCGGAAACGGTGCAGCAGTATCACCTGGACCACATGCGGTTCGGCGATTTCGTGGCCCTGATGGACCATGACAATTCTTATGGCAGGGCCTTTCGAAAAGGGGCGGTGAGCATCGGGCTCGTGGTGCATTCCGACTGCCGTCTGGCAGGACACGGGCCGGGCATCACCACCCTCATGACCTCTCCTGCAGGCCTGATTTTGCCCAGACAGGACCCTAAGGCAAATATTGCAGACCTGCTGGGGATAGGGACCGTTTGCAAAACAGGCAATTAATGGTATAAAAGATTCATGATACATCAACCTTTGCAAGGAATACCGGTGTGAACAGAAAAAGCATTCTGCAGAAGGGCCAGGGCAGGACCAGAAAACTTGCCAAGCTTGCATACATTTATGAACGTGAATCCCGGTATTTTGCCCAGGTGGCGGAAACTGCCAAGGAGATGGCCGGCGAAGAACTGCTGGAACTGGGAGCCAGGGACCTGTCCTTTGTTTTTCGCGGAATCTGGTTCACTGCCGCTAAAAAGGATTTTTACCGGATCACCTACCATTCCAGGCTCCTATCCCGTGTGCTGGCACCCCTGATATCCTTTGCCTGCACAGGAAAGGACGACCTTTACAGGGAAGCCGGGAAGATCCGGTGGGAAGAGTTCATGACCGTAAAACAGACCTTTTCCATTGTGGCAAATGTGTCTGAGTCCGGCATAACCCATTCCAATTATGCAGGATTGCGGGTCAAGGATGCCATTGCAGATTATTTCAGGGACAGAACCAACCGCCGTCCCAATGTGGATGCCAAAGACCCGGATCTTATCATCAATCTCCACATCCACAGAGACGCTGCCACCCTGTCTCTGGATGCATCAACAGGGCCGTTGTACAAGCGCGGGTACAGAGAGGCATCGGTTTCCGCCCCCATGCAGGAAACCGTGGCCGCCGCCATCATCCGCATGAGCGGGTGGGACGGCACCATGCCCCTGTATGACCCCATGTGCGGTTCCGGCACCCTGCTGGCTGAAGCCCTGATGGCTTATTGCCGGATTCCGGCCCAGGTGTTCCGCACCCGTTTCGGGTTAATGCAGCTGCCGGATTTCAATCCCCGATTGTGGGATGATATCCAGGCTTCGGCAAAACAGGATATACAGCCCCTGCCCCCGGGGCTGATTGCCGGCAGCGACATTTCAGAGCATGCGGTTACTGCGGCAAAAACCAATCTCATGGGCCTGCATTACGGCGGGAACGTGTCAGTTGACCAAAAAGATTTCCGGCAGATCCCAGGCATTGCAGACAGCCTTGTTGTCACCAACCCGCCCTATGGGATCCGCATGGGAAAAGACAAGGATCTCAAAAGTTTCTACCAGGATCTGGGCATTTTTCTGCGGGAACGGTGCACTCGGTCTTTGGCCCTGGTGTATTTTGGAGAACCAAAATATATCAAACATGTGCCCCTGGCCCCGTCCTGGAAAAAACCCCTGACAATCGGCGGGCTGGACGGAAAGCTTGTGAAATATGAACTCTATTGATACAGGATGGGAAAATGGATGTTTCCGCTAACCAGGAATCAGGCATCAAGATTTACCATGAACTCATGGCCAATAAAGTCGGTGATATCCTGCTGGTATCCAGTCCCTATGACGCCTTTATCATGGAGGAAGAGGGCAGGCTTTCCAACCGGATAATCAATGAATACAAGGGGCTGAACCTGTCAAAACCCCCCAGACTCACCTGGGTATCTTCAGCTGCGGAAGCCTTTGAGCGCCTGGAAAACAAAAAATTCGATCTTATCCTGGCCATGCCCAGCCTGGACGGTATGGAGGTCCATGATTTCGGGGAAAAAGTCAAGCTGCAGTATGCGGATCTGCCGTTTTTCATGCTGCTTCACAACACCTGCGACATCAACCAGTATATCTGCCTTGACAACGCCACCGCCATTGACCGGGCCTATATCTGGGGGGGAAATGCCGACCTGCTGCTGGCCATCATCAAAAATTTTGAAGATGAAAAAAATGTGGCCTTTGACACCAGTAATGCCCAGGTCCGGGTGGTCATCATGGTGGAGGATTCTCCCCACCACTATTCTGCGATTCTTCCGGTGATATACAAGCAGATCGTTTTCCAGACCCAGTCGGTGATTGACGAATCCATCAATGAAGAACACCGGCTTCTCAAAATGCGGGGCAGGCCCAAGGTGCTTCTGGCCCACAACTATGAACAGGCCATGGCCCTGTATGAAAAGTACAAACCCTATGTGCTGTCCGTGTTTTCCGATATGCGGTATCCCAGGAACGGCAAGGAGGATGAAAATGCCGGCTATACCCTGTTGACCCGGATCAAAAAGGAAATACCGGATCTGCCCCTGCTTGTGCTGAGTACGGAAGAGCGCAGCCGGGACCTGGCCCACCAGATCCCGGCGGTGTTTGTCAACAAGAATTCCAGCAATCTCAATGACCGGATCAAAACCTTTTTTGTGGGATGTCTGGGTTTCGGTGCCTTTGTCTTCCGAATGCCCAATGGTGATGAGATCGCCCGGGCCAGTAATCTGCGGGCCATTGAAAAGATTTTGCCGGAAATTCCGGATGCATCCATTGTATTTCATGCCAAAAACAATGATTTTTCCCGGTGGCTCATGGCCCGCAGTGAGATCAGCTTTGCCTTGAGCCTCAAGCCCTATACCATTGATGATTTTCCCGATCCCAAGAGCCTGAAGCGGTTCCTCATCGACAGTATCCGGGCCAGACGTAAAGGAACCCGCCAGGGTCAGGTCATTGAATTTGATTCCAAAAAATTCGATTCAGACACCGGATTCATAAAGATCGGCACCGGTTCTCTGGGGGGCAAGGCCAGGGGGCTGGCTTTCATGGCCTCCCAGATCAAGCGGGATGAGGAGCTGATCAATAAATTTCCGGATGTGGATATCCACATCCCCCAGACATTTGTCATTGCCACGGACGGATTCAAAATGTTTATCGAGGACAACAAGCTGGCGCAGCTGCTGGATTCTCCCGGGGAACTCAAAGATGAGCAGGTGGTAGAAGCGTTTGTACAGGCCCGGTTTCCGGACTGGCTCAAACAGAACCTGAAGGTGTACCTGCGCCACGTCCGGTATCCCATTGCGATCCGGTCATCCTCATTGTTTGAAGATGCCCATTACCAGCCGTTTGCCGGTCTTTACAAAACCTATATGCTGCCCAATGCGGACGACAGCCTGGAAAAACGCCTGGACCGGCTCATCATGGCCGTAAAGATGGTCTATGCCTCCACCTATATGAAAGCCCCCAGATCCTATGCAAAAAGCACCATGCACAGGACCGAAGACGAGGAAATGGCCGTGATTCTCCAGGAACTCACCGGTATCCAGTATAAAAATTATTTTTACCCCACTATTGCCGGCGTGGCACAATCCTATAATTTTTATCCCATCGCCCATCTCAAGGCGGAAGAGGGCATTTCCTACCTTGCGCTGGGGTTGGGAAAAATTGTCATGGAAGGGGGCCAGACCCTGCGGTTCTGCCCAAAATACCCCCAGTTTCTGCCCCAGTTCTCCATGGTGAATGATATCCTGGAAAACGCCCAGAAATACTTTTATGCCCTGAGAATGGATGTTTTTCCACAGCCTGATGCATTCTGTGCAGATCCGGCAGAAGATCCCACACTGGAAAAACTGGAACTGATGGATGCCCAGGACCACCCGGCTGTGCAGAAACTGTGTTCCACCTTTCATGTCCAGGACAACCGGATCAGGGATATCTTTTCAAAAAAAGGATTTCCGGTTCTCACCTTTGCCAATATCCTGAAACACAACAGCTTTCCGCTGGCACAGATCCTGTCGGAGGTAAGCCGGATCGGCAGCCGCTGGATGGGGTCTTCGGTGGAGGTAGAGTTTGCCGTGAACCTGCCCGGGGATGAAAAGGAAAAACCCCGGTTTTCCCTGCTCCAGATCCGGCCCATGGGCCGGTACAAACAGAACCTGGAGGTGAAAATCACCGCAAAAGACAGGGACAATGCATTCTGCTATTCCGCCCATTCCCTTGGCAATGGTGAATACAAAGACATCTATGATCTGGTGTATGTGGATCCTGAAACCTTTGATCCCGCCAGAACCGTGGAAATAGCCGCGGAAATAAACAGGATCAACGCCCTTTTCAATGATTCAGGTAAAAAGTATGTGCTCATCGGCCCGGGCCGCTGGGGGTCATCCGACCGGTGGCTGGGCATTCCTGTTGCCTGGAACGATATTTCCAATGTGGGGGTCATGGTGGAGACCACCATTGAGAGCATCAAGGCAGACCCGTCCCAGGGATCCCATTTTTTCCAGAACATCACCTCCCTTGGCATCTCCTATATCACGGTGTCGGAAAACTCACAGGAATTCATTGACTATGACTTTTTCAGGTGCCGGACATGCAATACCACCACCACCTATTTGAAACATATTCACTTTGAAGAGGGACTGCATATCCGGGTGGACGGAAAGACTTCCCAGGCAGTTCTCATGCCCCATGCACCAGAACCGGACAATGGGGTTATGCCCGATATTCCGGTGGTACAAACGTGTGAAAATATCCATGACCAATAACCTGCAATCTTTGCAAAGGATGTAAGCTTTATGATTCCTTCTCCTGATATTTCAAAAATATATGACAGCGGTGGTCCTGTTATTACCACCATTGACTCCCACACCGAAGGAGAAGTCACCCGTCTGATTGTGGATGGTGTTCCTGAGATTCCGGGCAATACCATGATGGAAAAACTCACATATTTTAAAACCCGTCATGACCATGTGCGCTGTCTGATGACCAAAGAACCCCGGGGCTCCCGCCAGGTGCTGGCTGCTCTGGTAACAGAACCGGTCTCCCCGGATGCCGCCTTTGGACTGATCTATATGGATGCCAGAAGATACCCTTTTTTGTGCGGCCATGCCACTATCGGGGCGGTGACCACCCTGGCCCGCACCGGTACCCTGGTACTGAAAGAAGGTGAAAACCGGGTGAACATTGATACCCCGTCCGGGATCATGCATGCCCTGGCCCATGTACAAAATGGCGGGGTAACATCGGTTTCCATTAAAATGGTTCCCTCTTTTGTGCTGGCAACGGATCAGCAGATCCAGGTGGAAGGATTCGGACCAATTTTTGTGGACCTGGTCTGCACCGGTGGTTTTTTTGCCATGGTGGATACCGGACAGATAAACCTGGCGCCGGTTCTGGAAAACAAGTCTGTGCTGGTGGATCTGGGCATGAAGATTATCGATGCTGCCAATGCCCAGCTCACCGTGGTTCATCCGGAGCGGCCGGATGTCAATACCGTTGATGTGACCGAATTTTATGAATCAGTCACCCGGGACGGCCATTCAGAAGGCAGGGGCATGGTGGTGTACGGAGAGTCCCACATGGACCGATCTCCCTGCGGTACCGGCACTGCTGCCAAACTGGCCCTGCTGCACCACCACAAAAAAATCACTTTGCACCAGCCCTATATAAATGCCAGTCCCCTGGACACCACCTTTGGGGCCGAACTGGTGGAAGAAACCCACATCGGCACCACAAAAGCCTGTGTCACCCGGATCACCGGAAAAGCATGGATCACCGGGGTGCACCATTTTATTGTGGAAACAACCGACCCTTTTCAACAAGGATACCTGGTTTGATGACACCTGATCTGATTTTATACAACGCACATTTATATACCCCTGAATCAGTTTATATCCCTGGATCAGGGTTTGTCCCGGCAGCCGGCCGGGACACTGTCACTGCTCTGGCTGTGGCAGGCCGGCATATTGCAGCCATGGGAGATGATACAGCCATCCTGGACATGGCAGGTCCCAACACCCGGGTCCTGGATCTGGATAAAAAACTGGTGCTGCCCGGGTTCACTGACACCCATTTTCATTTTTATGAATGGGCCGTGAACCTCAACAGCATCGATTTTGCAAAAACCAGGGATTTTGCCGGCATGCACACCGCCATCAGGGAAAAAGCCGCACTGCTGGGACCGGGGCAGTGGATCCTGGGACAGGGGTTCAATGAATCGGACTGGCCGGAAAACCGCATACCCGACCGCCAGGACCTGGACAAGGCAGCCCCGGACAATCCGGTATGTATCTGGCGGTGTGACCTGCATCTGGCAGTGGCCAATTCCATGGCCCTGTCCCTGGCAGGCATCGATGCATTGACCCCCGATCCCGAGGAGGGGGTTATCGTCCGGGACGGCAGCGGGCTCCCCACCGGGATTCTCAAGGAAACGGCGCCTAACATAATCCGGACGGTGGTACCGGAACTGACCTTTGACCAGCTCCTGGAAAATTTGGAAAAAGCCATGGCCCATGCCCATGCCCTGGGATTGACGGGCATCCATGATATCCGGCTCATGGGGGGAAAGGAAGGGGCTGTCGCTTTGCAGGCGTGGCAGGCCCTGCATGCTGCCGGAAAACTGGCGTTGCGGTGTCATGTGACCCTGCCCGGTGAAATGACGGCCCAGGCAGTGGATCTGGGGCTGTGTACCGGATTCGGTGATGATCTGCTGCGCATCGGGCATCTGAAATTTTTCAGTGACGGCGGTATGGGGGCACGCACGGCCTGGGTGACAGAACCCTATCTGGATGCAGCATACGGCATGCCCCTCACGCCGGTTGCAGATATCGAACAGGCGGTTATCCAGGCGGACAAAAGCGGTCTTTCCTGCATGGTCCATGCTGTGGGAGACCGGGCCGTGCATGAGGTGGTCTCTGTGTTTGCCAGGGTGGAGGCACTGCACCAGAGCCGCTGCCGCATTCCCCACCGGCTGGAACATGCCCAGATGATTCTGCCCGAAGATCTGGAAGCCCTGGGCAGGCTGAAAAACCTGGCTGTCTCCTGCCAGCCCAACAACATGAGCCTGGATATTTCCATGATCGACCAGTGTGCCGGAGAACGGGGAAAATATGCCTATACTTTCAAAAATATCCTGGCCACAGGCATTCCCACCATGTTCAGTTCCGATGCCCCTGTGGCGGATCCCAATCCCTTTTGCGGGATTTATTCGGCTGTCACCCGCAAACGCATGAACCAGACCCCGGAAAAAGGCTGGTACCCGGAACAGTGCCTGACCGTGGACCAGGCAGTTCAGGGGTATACCCTCACCCCGGCCCTGACCTCGGGTACAGGAAACTGTCTGGGCAGCCTGGCTGTGGGGAAACTGGCCGATCTCATTGTGACCGACCGCAATATCTTTATGATCGATCCGGATGAGATTGCCGCGGCCCGGGTGGTGCTGACCCTTTTCAACGGGAAAATAGTGTATGAAGGATAAGAACCTGTTTTTTCTGGAAACCATTTTCACCCGGTCTGCCGACGGCCTGATGATATGTGACGGCCAGGGCAGGATTTTGAAAATGAACCAGGCAGCGGAGCGGCTCAACGGCATCAAGGCATCAGAGGTTGTGGGAAAGGATGTCAGAACCCTTGTCGCAGAAGGCCAGATCAACCGGTCCGCCACCCAGGAAGTCCTGGAAACCCGGCGCCAGGTCAGTCTGGTCCAGACCACCCCGAAATCCGGTTATTCTCTGCTGGTGACCGGCACGCCTGTTTTTACCGATGCCGGAAACATCTCCTTTGTGGTGGTGAACGAGCGAGATATCTCCCTTATCAGGGATATGAAGCAAAAACTGGCCCAGGTGCGCCAGGAATCGGAAAAGATGCGGGAAGAGCTCACCGAGCTGACCTTGCGGGAATTGGAAGATAACAATATTGTGGCCCAGAGCCCTTCCATGAAACAGGCGGTGCACCTGGCACTCAAACTGGCCCGTATCGGTGCCTCCAATATCCTGCTCCAGGGAGAATCCGGTACCGGCAAAGGGCTTCTGGCAAAATTCATCCATAAACACAGCCAGCGCTCCGGCAACCCCTTTATCCAGATCAATTGTGCGGCCCTGCCGGAAAACCTGCTGGAAGCGGAATTGTTCGGATATGAAAAAGGGGCGTTTACCGGTGCCAGGGAAACCGGCAAGGCCGGTCTGTTTGAACTGGCAGCCGGGGGCACACTTTTTCTGGATGAAATCGGTGAGCTGTCTCCAGGGGTCCAGGCCAAGCTGCTCAAATACCTGGATGACCAGGAAATCATGCCTGTGGGAGGCACAAAATCAAAAAAAATAGACTGTTCCATACTTGCCGCCACCAACCAGGACCTGGAGCAGCTGACCCGCAAAAAACAATTCCGCCTGGACCTGCTTCACCGGCTCAACACCTTTACCCTTGCCATCCCGCCCCTGCGGGACCGGCCTGAAGATATTCTGGAACTGACCCGGCTCTGCCTGAAACGGTACAACAAAAAATACAACCGCCGGGCCCACATCGGGTACAAGGCCCTGCAGGCCCTGAAATCCCACTCTTTTTCCGGCAATGTCCGGGAACTGATCAATATGGTTAAACAGGCAGTGGCCATGTGTGACCGCCGGCAGCTGGATGATTACCTGGTGCGGTTTACGGAAACGCCGGCCCCGCCTGTGGCCGGATCAGGATTCCGCAAAGCCCGTATCTCCCTGGGGCAGGCCATTGAGACGGTGGAACATGACATGCTTATGCAGGCTGCGGCCAGATGCAGAACCACCCGGGAAGCAGCCGCCTTTCTGGGTATCAGCCAGCCAACGGTGGTGAGAAAATTCAAAAAACACGGTATTGCCATGATAGCCTGATATCCACCCCCGGCTTTCTACTTTGATTTATTTTTGAATCAAACTCGGGGATATCGCTTTTTCCAAAAGGTCTTAAAGAAGATATTGATTGATTCGTTTTTAAATCAAGAAGAAAATATTTTTAATTCAATATGTTGCCTGATAATTTAGATTCATAAATGAATCAAATGCCTGAAACCCAACCAGAGTGCATGCAGACAAGTATTACTATATTCTTTTTTTTCAATAAGTTATGAATTTCATTTTTAGAATGGCATATATCTTGTATTAAATTAAAGTCAAATAATTGTTTCGCATATGTGCCGCATGAATGTGTAAAACCCAATAAGGTATTGATCTATGAAAGAAAAACCGTGGAAACCCTGGCTGCTGCTGTCACCTTCTCTGACAGCCGTGTTTTTGCTGCTCATTGTACCGGTCTGCTTTGTGGTGGTTTACAGTTTCTGGCTCAGGGCCCCCTCCGGCATGGATATTCCGGCATTTCAGTTCGGCAATTATGCCAAATTTTTTGCCGATTCTTTTTATCCGGTCATCCTTCTCAACACCATTCGTGTTGCCCTGGAAACCGTTTTTATCTGTCTGATCATGGGCTATATCCCGGCCTATTTTTTTTACCGCACCGAATCCCGGTTAAAACCGTTTCTCATGATCCTGGTCATGCTGCCCTTCTGGATCAGCTTCATCATCCGTACCTTAAGCTGGATCAACATCCTGGGGGATTCCGGTCTGATCAATCACCTGCTGTTGAAATACGGCCTGATTTCAACCCCGCTTCCCATGTTGTACAATGAAGGGGCCGT
>JAWOEP010000280.1:0-4197 GCA_046482705.1 Desulfotignum sp. | reverse complement strand
TTGTCGGTTGGCTTCGCTTCCTTGTGCTTCTCGATCACGGTGACGATCTGGTTGAGGTCCTCCTCGAGCTGCAGTTTTTATTATATGGTCTTTCATATCAATGCCTTGCATGGGAATCTGCTCCGTTTTTAGGACCCTGAGACAACTGGCACACATCCTGCAATATAAGCTTTGGGGATACCAGCGGGTTTCATCCCTTATTTATTGCTATTTTTTGGAACAATCCAGGAGATTATCCGTGACACAAAAAAACCGTTTCACCCACAGCCTTTGTCCCCTTTGTCTTCTGGATTTCCGCCGGCATTGCCATATGAAAAAAAATTGCCAAACCTTAAGAGAGGACCCCCCGGGGTCTTCAAAGGAGAAAACCTATGTATGACCGCATGCAGGAACTGAGCAGGCAGGACATGGAAAAAATCCATGACGCTGCCATGGATCTGTTGAAGACCACCGGCGTGGCTTTTAATGATGAGGAAGGACTTCGGATTTTCAAAGACAACGGCTTCACCGTGGACGGCAACAAAGTGTTTTTCCAGGAATCCGATATCAAAAAGGCCCTGGAAACCGCACCGAAACGGTTCACTGTTCACGCCAGAAATCCGGAAAAAAACGTTGAAGTCGGAGAAGATGACTTTGTTTTTGTTCCCGGGTACGGGGCCCCTTTTGTGATGGATGCCAAAGGCAATGAACGCCAGGCCACCATGGAAGATTATGACAATTTCTGCAAACTAATCCAGACATCTCCGTATATCGACATGAACGGCTGGATGATGGTGGAACCTGCAGACATGCCCCACCAGACCGTGCACCTGGACCTGAACCTGTCCAACATGCTTTTGTGCGACAAACCCTTCATGGGCAGTCCGGTATCCAAAAAGGCGGCCCTGGAAGGGGTGGAAATGGCCGAAATCCTCTGGGGCGGTAAGGAAAAAATCATGGACAAGACCGTGTCCGTCTCTTTGATCAACTCACTTTCCCCTCTGCAGTTTTCCGATGAAATGATCGGATCACTTATCGCCCTTGCCAAAAACAACCAGGCCTGTGTGGTGGCCTCTTTGATCATGGCAGGCGGGTCCGGTCCGGTGACTCTCGGCGGGGTCATGGCTCTGCAGAATGCGGAGATCCTGGCAGGCATCACCCTGGCCCAGCTGGTCCGGAAAGGGGCGCCTGTGGTTTACGGTTCCACCTCATCGGCCATGGACATGAAAACAGGGGCTTTGTCCATCGGGGCGCCGGAACTGTCCAAAAACATCCACCTGGTGGGCCAGATGGCCCGGTTCTACAACCTGCCCTCCCGGGCCGGCGGCGGGCTTACCGATGCGCTGTGCACTGATGCCCAGGCTGGTGTGGAATCTGCTGTGGCCCTTACCACGGCTGCCCGGGCAGGCGTCAACTTCATCCTGCACTCCTGTGGTATCCTCGGATCTTACATTGCCATGAGTTTTGAAAAATTTCTGGTGGACGAAGAACTCTGTGGTATGATAAGAAACATGTTTACACCGGTTTCTTTGACAGATGATGCCATCGACCTGGATATCATCAAACAGGTGGGTATCGGGGGCCAGTACCTGACCCACCCCAAGACCTTCCAGCTCTGCCGGACCGAGTTTTATATGCCGTCTCTCATGAGCCGGAAGAACAAGGATGCCTGGGCAAAGGCAGGCAGGCAGCATATTTATCAGGTGGCGGAAGACAAAGTGGCCCAGCGCCTGGCTGCTTATGAAAAACCGGAGATCAACCCGGATATTGAAAAAGAACTGACTGATTACGTTGAAAAACGCAAAACCAAATAAAGGAGAAAAAAATGACTGATTTTAATGCCATGACAGAAGCTTTGGTTGCCTGCGATGAAGCCAAACTCACAAGCCTTGTCAATGATGCCCTGGCCCAGAACACATCTGCCAACGACATCCTCAACAAAGGATTGATTGCCGGGATGGACATTGTGGGGGAAAAAATGGAAAACGGTGACATGTTCATCCCTGAAGTGCTGATGGCGGCCCATGCCATGGCAAGTTGTGTCACCATTCTCAAGCCCCTGCTCGCAGAAGGAGAGGGAAAGGCTGCCGCATCCGTACTCATCGGAACCGTTAAAGGAGATCTCCATGACATCGGCAAAAACCTGGTGGCCATGATGCTGGAAAGCGCCGGCATGGAAGTGCACAATATCGGTGTCGATATTCCGCCGGAAGACTTTGTGGCCAAAACCAAAGAAACCAATGCCCAGATCGTCTGCCTTTCAGCACTGCTGACAACCACCATGCCCATGATGAAACAAACCATAGATGCCATTGTGGAAGCAGGGATCAGAGATCAGGTGAAAATCCTTGTGGGCGGCGCCCCGGTGACCCAGTCCTTTGCCGATGAGATCGGTGCGGACGGGTTTGCAGCAGATGCAGGATCGGCCGCCAAACTGGCCAAAAGCCTTGTAGCATAAGGGATACAGATAAGGAGAACGCCATGTTTGAAGTAATCGGAGAACGTATCAACACCTCCAGAAAACTGGTCCAGGCGGCTGTGGCGGAACGGAATGCCGACTATATCGTGGACGATGTCAAAAAACAGCAGGAGGCAGGGGCCGCCTTTATCGACGTGAATGCCGGGGCCCGCATCGGCCATGAAGAAGCAGACATGAAATGGCTGCTGGAAACCATCCAGCCCATTGCCACCGTGCCCCTGGCCCTGGACAGCCCTGATCCGGCAATCCTGGAAATGGCCTTTGCCATGGTGAAAAAAACCCCCATGATCAACTCCATCAGCCTGGAAAAAGAACGGTTCGACAACATGATCCCGTTTCTGAAAGGCAAGGACTGCAAAGTGATTGCCCTGTGCATGGATGACGGCGGCATGCCCGCTGCATCTGATGACATTGTGGGCCGGGCCGATTCCCTGGTGGCAGAACTCAACAAGGTCGGCATAGCCACTGCCAATATCTATGTGGACCCCCTGGTGCAGCCCATTTCCACCGACTCCACCAAAGGGGTGATGGTCCTGGATGCGGTGCGGGCCATCAAAACAAAATATCCGGAGGTGCACATCACCGGGGGGCTGTCCAATATTTCCTACGGCCTGCCCCAGCGCCACATCATCAACCGGACCTTTGTCACCTTGATGATGGCTGCGGGCATGGATTCCGCCATTATAGATCCTTTGGACAAAAAAATCATGGCCACCATCAAAACTGCAGACATGCTCCTGGGCCATGACAACTACTGCATGAATTATCTCAAAGGGGTCAGGGCCGGGTTCATTGAAAGCTGACCCGGTCTGATCTATCCGGTATCCAGCGATACCACCCGCTTGTACCCGACCCGGTGCCGCCTGGCTGCGACACCGGGTTTTTTTTGCCCGGGCAATGGTTGACACGGGGTTTCAATTGCCATAAAGTTGTATTGTCAGTTGACAGCAGACATGGGCCTGCAAATTCGGAACCACAAGCAAAACGGATGCCGGGGCGTGGACAAAAACATACCTGATTCATTGACCAATACGGATGACGGCCTGGTGGTGCTGGACAAATCCCTGGGCATAATGAGTTTCAATCAGGCGGCCCGGGAAATCATCCCCCCTGAACTCAAGCATGGTCAAAAACTGAACTTCAGTTCTTTTATCGCAAGGCCCTATCTTTCGATGCTGGAAGATTCGGTTGACGCGGCACTGCACCAGGGAAAAAACCTGGTGGATGCAACTGCGGCCCTAAAAACCCCATCCGGCGAATCCATTTTTATCCGTTATGCCATTCACCCCCTCTATGAAACCACCCGGATAATCATGGGCCTTATTTTTTCCTTCAAGCAGATGTGCGCGCCGCAGGTATCCGACACAACAGCTCACATGCCTCACGCCGAGCCGCCCGGCCCGTGCCATGCAGGATGACCAGCCGCAGGTCGGGCGTGAACTGCGCGGCCTGTGTCTGCCAGCTGTGCAGCAGGCTGGTCGGCACGATCAATAGCGCCGGCCCGCGCGCTCCAGCCTCGCGCCGCGCTTGCAACAGCGCCAGCACCTGCACTGTCTTGCCCAGCCCCATGTCATCGGCCAGCACGCCACCGAACCCGGCCTCCAGCAGGCTGCCCATCCAGGCCGCGCCATAGGCCTGATAGTCGCGCAGATGTGCCGTCAGGCCCGCGGGTGGCGCAAAGCTGTCGGCCTCGGCCAACGCCTGCAGGCTGCGCGCCAGCGGCAGGATGCCGGCCTTGT
>JAWOEP010000259.1:0-5748 GCA_046482705.1 Desulfotignum sp. | reverse complement strand
CCGATGCTGTCAGCTTTATTCTTTCCCTTAAGAACATTGGCGAAACAGTCATGGATTCATCCTTTTCCCGGGAATTCGACCGGATGGTGGACCAGGTCCTTCTGGCCGGGTTCAACCGGCTGATGAAATGCAGAGAAGATATATTCCTTTTAAAGGCCACAGAAAGCAAACGGCGCATTCATGCAGCCTTTGAAAGGGCAGGTTTGGTACAGGAGCTTAAGGAGGAAGACCTGCTTGGCTCGAAAAAATCTTAACATGCATGACAAAATTCAGGTTTGTCCTGCATACAATCTATGAGGTGGTTATAACATGACACAAAAGTACTTGATCCCCCTGACAGCAGTTTTTCTGCTTTTTCTCGTGGCGTACACAGGGGCGGGAGCAGGACTTGGGTGGTTCTTCGGGATTGTCGTTCCCTATCTGGCAGTGCTGGCCTTTCTGGTCGGTTTTGTCGTTAAAGTGATGGGATGGGCAGCGTCTGCTGTTCCTTTCAGAATCCCCACAACCTGCGGACAGCAAAAGTCACTTCCCTGGATTAAACAAAACCCCATTGACAATCCGGATACATCATCTGGTGTGTTTGTACGGATGCTTCTGGAAATATTCGCCTTCCGGTCGCTTTTCCGCAACACAAAGGCAGCATTCAGCCGCAATGCAGCCAATCGCATCACCTATTCCTGGGAGATTTTTCTGTGGGTTGGTGCCCTGGCTTTCCATTATGCATTTCTGGTGGTGGTGCTGCGGCATTTCAGATTTTTCACCGCCCCGGTGCCCGGTGCCATTCAGTTTTTAGAAGCCCTGGACGGTATTGTGCAGATAGGTCTGCCCGGCCTGTTCTTATCCGGTGTGGTCCTGCCGGCAGCAGTTCTGTTTCTTCTGGCACGCCGGCTGTTTGATGCCAAAGTGAAATATATGTCCCGGGCATCTGATTACTTCCCTTTGTTTCTGATCCTGGGCATTGCCGCCACCGGCATTTCCATGCGGTATTTCACCAAAGTGGATGTCACCGGCATCAAAGAGATGACCATGGGACTGGTTACCTTCAGCCCGGTCATCCCTGACGGAATAAGCGGACTGTTTTACGGCCATCTGTTTCTGGTCAGTATTCTGTTTGCCTACTTTCCGGCCAGTAAACTCATGCATCTGGGGGGGGTGTTCTTAAGTCCCACGCGGAACATGGCCAACAACACCCGGGCCAAACGGCATGTAAACCCCTGGAATTATGATGTGCCTATCCATACCTACGAAGACTATGAAGATCACTTCAGAGACAAAATGATTGAAGCTGGGCTGCCAGTGGATAAGAAGGAGTAATCAATGGCCGACGAAATTACACCAGATGAACTGCTGGATAAAATAGACTATGGCACACCGTCGGGGGACTGGATGGATACCACCAAATCCGTTCAGATCCGGCCCGGCATGTACTGCTACGCAGCCAAGGCTGAAAGCGTTGAGACCCTGGGACTGCCCAATGCCAGGCCCTGGAATCCCGTTGAAGATGACTGGAAACTGCCGGACGACTGGCAGCAGATCCTTCATGAGGGTATAAAGGAACGCCTGGAGCGGTTCCGGACATTCAAAATTTTCATGGATGTGTGTGTGCGCTGCGGTGCCTGTGCAGACAAATGCCATTTCTTTCTGGGCACAGGCGACCCCAAAAACATGCCGGTGCTCCGGTCCGAACTGCTCAGATCGGTTTACAGAAATGATTTTACCACCGCCGGAAAAATTTTGCAGAAAATCCCCGGGGGCCAGCGCCTCGGGGGGAACCGTCCCCTGACCCTGGATGTGCTCAAGGAGATGTGGTATTATTTTTTCCAGTGCACAGAATGCCGCAGGTGCTCGGTGTTCTGCCCCTACGGCATTGATACTGCGGAAATCACCATCATGGCAAGAGAATTGTTCAATCTTATCGGGCTGAACATCGACTGGATCGCCACCCCGGTGTCCAACTGCTACCAGACCGGGAACCACCTGGGGATTCAGCCCCATGCCTTCAAGGATATGCTGGAATTTTTTGTGGAGGATATTGAAGACATTACCGGTGTGGACTGTACGCCCCATTTCCAGAAAAAAGGGGCGGACATCCTGTTCATAACCCCGTCAGGTGATGTGTTTGCCGATCCCGGCACCTATACCTGCCAGGGATATCTGATTTTATTTCAGTATCTCAAAGAAAAATACGGACTTGATGTCACCTGGTCCACCTACGCATCAGAGGGCGGCAACTTCGGGTTCTTCACCTCCCATGAAACCATGAAGCGCCTCAATGCCAAGATGTATGCCGAGGCAAAGCGCCTGGGAGTCAAATGGATTTTGGGGGGAGAGTGCGGCCACATGTGGCGGGTCATCCACCAGTACATGGACACCATGAACGGGCCTGCCGATTTTCTGGAAGTGCCGGTGAACCCCATCACCGGGACCCGGTTTGACAATGCCGCTTCCACCAAGATGGTGCATATCACCGAATTTACAGCAGACCTGATCAAACACGGCAAGCTGGAACTGGACAAAGGCAGGAACGCCAACCGGATCATGACCTTTCATGATTCCTGCAACCCTGCCAGGGGTATGGGCCTTTTGGATGAACCCCGGTATGTGATCAAAAATGTGTGCGACAATTTTTATGAAATGCCGCCCAACACCATAAGGGAAAACACCTTCTGCTGCGGCTCCGGTGCCGGGCTCAACGCAGGGGAAAACATGGAACTGCGCATGGCGGGCGCCCTGCCCCGGGCAACCGCACTGAAACATGTCCATGAAAAATACGGGGTCAACACCCTGGGCACCATCTGTGCCATCGACCGGGCTGCTTTGTCCACCTTATGTGAATACTGGGTGCCGGATGTGGAAGTAGCAGGCATCCATGAACTGGTGGGCAATGCATTAATCCTGCCCGGTGAAAAGGAACGTACCGAAGACCTGAGAATGGAACCGCTGCCAGGTTGCGAGGAGGAGGAATAAAATGACGAAAAATATGATTATGGGCGGACTGGCTGTCTTTGTTCTGGCCGTGCTTTCACCGTTCTGGTTCAACATGGTGACCACCACCCAGGCGGCACCCGAACCGGAACTGCTGGGCCCTGCCAAAGAGGCCAGAAAATGTGTCCTGGATAAATATGACATGCGGGCCAACCACATGTCCCTGCTGGATGAATGGCGGGATGCGGTGGTACGGGATGCCGACCGGATCTATGTGGCTGCCAACGGCAAATCTTTCAACATGAGCCTGTCCACAGGAGAAGATTCCTGCCTGGGCTGCCATGAAGACAAGGCAAAATTCTGTGACTCCTGTCATACCTATACATCGGTGGACCCCTATTGCTGGGAATGTCACACAAACCCCAAGGAGATTGAATGATGGAAAAGAGCAGAAGAAGCTTTCTGAAAGTTGCAGGCATTGCCGCCATCGGGTTGGGTGCTGCTCCGGCAATGAACTTTGCTGCATTGGATTCCCATGGTCAGGGCGGTGCCGTAAAGACCAAACACCCGGAAGCCCTGGTTGCCAAACGGTGGGGCATGGTGATCGATACGGGCAAACTCAACGACAAAATACTCAAGCAGATCACCAACGCCTGTCATACCCGCCATAATGTGCCGGACTTCAACCATGAAGTGGACAAAGAAAAGTTTCCCAAAACCCGGCCGGTGAACCATAAACAGGAAATCAAATGGCTCTGGAAGGAAAAATTTTCCTATGCGTTTCCAGACAAGGAAGATGAATTTCTAAACGAAAAATTCCAGAATATGTATTTTCCGGTGCTGTGCAACCATTGCAAAAATGCACCCTGTGTTCAGGCATGTCCCACCCAGGCCACTTTTTCCCGGGAAGACGGCATTGTGTTGATGGATTTTCACCGCTGCATCGGGTGCCGGTTCTGTATGGCAGCCTGTCCCTATGGCGCCAGAAGTTTTAATTACCGGAATCCGGAACCCTTTATTGGAAAAATTGATCCGGAATTTCCCATCCGGTCCAAGGGGGTGGTGGAAAAATGCAACCTGTGTGCGGAACGGCTTGCAAAAGGAGAGCAGCCCCATTGTGTTGAAGCCTCTGAAGGGGCCATTGTGGCGGGAGATCTGGAAGATCCTGAATCAGACGTCAGGAAACTTCTCAGGGAAAATTATTCAATCCGACGTAAGCAGTCCCTGGGTACGGAACCCTCTGTTTACTACATCGTATAAGCGAGGCACATATGCTTGAAATAGCTGTCAAAGGAACTCGAAACTACTGGTTGTGGGTCATCTTTCTGCTGATCGTGATCGGGATCGGAAAAATCGCCTATCTGGATCAGTTTTTCAACGGCCTGATGATCACGGGAATGAGCCGGGATGTCTCCTGGGGATTTTATATTGCCAACTTCACCTTTCTCGTGGGAGTGGCTGCCGGAGGGGTTATGGTGGTCATTCCCTATTACCTGCATGATTATGAAAAGTTTCACCGGATCACCATTCTGGGGGAATTTCTGGCAGTGGCCAGCCTGGTGATGTGCATTCTGTTCATCATCGTGGACCTGGGCCAGCCGGTGCGCATGCTCAATGTGCTGTTATATCCCTCCCCCAAATCCATGCTGTTTTATGACATGATCGTTTTGAACGGGTATCTGTTTTTAAACATCATCATCGGCTGGAAGGTGCTGGAGGCGGAACGGAACCAGGTGCAGCCCCCGGCATGGACAAAGCCTTTGATCTACCTGTCCATCCCCTTTGCCATCGGCATTCACACGGTCACAGCATACCTGTACTGCGGCCTGCCCGGCAGGGGATTCTGGCTCACCGCTATCCTGGCCCCGCGGTTTCTGGCATCCGCCTTTGCCGCAGGACCGGCCTTTCTGATCATTTTATGCTATATCATCAAAAAATTCACCAAGTTCGATCCAGGCTGGGAAGCCATGCAGACCCTGTCCAAGATTGTCTGTTACGCCGTCATCGCCAACCTGTTTTTCTTTTTGTGCGAGGTTTTTGTGGTCTATTATTCGGGAATTCCCGGACATAAATCCCATATCCAGTACCTTTTGTTCGGATACCACGGCTATAACGCCCTGGTGCCCTGGATGTGGAGCGGGTTTATTCTCATGGGGGTCGGGGCCATTTTCCTGGTGATACCGAAACTGCGCAGTAACTATATCCTGCTGCCGGTGGCCTGTGCCATGATTTTTATCGGTGCATGGATCGACAAGGGACTGGGCATGATCTCCGGCGGGTTTGTACCCTCTCCCCTGCACCATGTGACGGAATACGCCCCTACCGGGCAGGAGATTGTCATTACACTGGGTGTTTATGCCACAGGATTTCTGGTGCTCACCATCCTGTACAAACTGGCCACCAAAGTCAAAGAAGAGGTGCGCGGCTGATGTGCTGATACAAAGACATCGCTTTTGCTGCAATATGTGACATGCACACCAGGGGAGTGCCCAGAGGCACTCCCCTGGTGTTGTTTTATATAATGGCCATGCCCTGACGGGTAAAACAGAAAGGAAAGCTGTTAGCTGTTAGCTATTAGCTTTTAGCTGTTAGCTTTTAGTGGAGTACTGACGGCTTTCATATAAAGCAATCATGGCCTGGGGGACCTCACCAAATGATGAAAGTATAAGCAGTCAGGTATTAACTTAACACTTAACACTTAACACTTTCCTATATAATGAACACCCAGATGTTTCAAAACCGAAAAAAGCATCAAAAGGATCCTCATGAAATCTTTTGGGAAACCTTGAAAAACCGCTTTCTGGCGGCTGTCTTTCAAAAAGA
>JAWOEP010000020.1:0-8273 GCA_046482705.1 Desulfotignum sp. | reverse complement strand
CACCATCCGCAAGCACGGCGGCTTCACCTACTATGTGGGGGTGGGCAATGAGTCGGATATTAAATTTCATGAGTACCTGTCTTTTTTCAGAAATGATCCGGCCACCAAAGCCATTCTCATGTATGTGGAAGGTATGAGCCAGGGCAGAGAATTTTTACAGGAAGCCTACCAGACCAGTATTGAAAAGCCCATCATCCTGCTCAAAAGCGGCCGGTCAGCCAAGGGCCGCAAGTCTGCCGGATCACACACAGGGTCCCTGGCCGGCATGGGACAGGTGGCCAAGGCTGCCTATGAACGCGCAGGGATCATTGTGATCGAAAATTCCGATGAACTGTTTCCGGTGGCGGAAACCCTGTCCAGCCAGCCCCCGGTGAAAAACAATGCCATTGCGGTGCTGGCAGACGGCGGCGGGCATGCCACCATTGCAGCTGATCTGCTGTCTGACTATGGGATCGGGCTGGCGGACCTGTCTGAAAAAACAAAGGAAAATTTAAAAAAACTGCTGCCCGAAGCCGCCTCTGTGATCAATCCTGTGGATGTGGCCGGGGGCACGGACGCGGATCCCAGCATATTTGCCGACTGCGCCAAGATTTTGCTCAAGGATCCGGCAGTGGGCGGTCTTCTCATTGTGGGACTGTTCGGCGGATACGGGATCCGGTTTGAAAAAAGTCTGGCCATCGGAGAAGAACAGGCTGCCCACAGACTGGGGGCCATGGGCAAAAAGCGCAGCAAACCCATTTTTGTGCATTCTCTGTACAGCGCCTATGATTCCCATGCCCTGGACCTGCTGCGGCATTATGATATTCCGGTACATGATTCTCTGGACATTGCCTGCAAAAGCATGGCCTGCCTGTGCACCTACGGCAATTACCTGAAGACCTACCATGCCAAGACCAATTTTGTGTTCAACTGGCGGGAAAAAGCCAGGCCTGAAGGCAATGCCGTCATCCAGGCAGCCCTGGCCGAAGGCCGCCATGTACTGCTGGAACATGAGGCCAAGCAGCTGATCAAACTGCACGGGGCCCCCACATCTGTGGGCGGTTTGGCCGAAACCGCAGAAGAGGCTGTGGCCATCGCTGAAAAAATTGACGGCCATGTGGTCATGAAAATCGTATCCCCGGATATCCTGCACAAAAGTGATGCCAACGGGGTGATGCTCAATATCAAAGATGCGTCCCAGGTAAAGGCGGCATTTGACATTATCATGGAAAATGCCCGCATCTATGATGCCGGTGCCGATATCAGGGGTGTGCTGGTGGCACCCATGGCAGCCAAAGGTCTGGAGATCATCATCGGCACCAAAATAGATGAGCAGTTCGGGCCGGTGATCATGTACGGTCTCGGGGGCATCATGGTGGAGATCATGAAGGATGTGACCTTCTGGGTATTGCCGGTATCTCCTGCATCATGCAAAAAAATGATAGAGGATACAAGGTCTTCGGTTATTTTGAGCGGGGTCCGGGGACAGAAGGCGTATGACAAAAAAGCGCTGCGCAAGCTTTTGGGCATATGCTCGGAACTGGTGGAATCCTATCCCGAGATCCAGGAAATGGATTTAAACCCGGTCCTTTTGTATGAACAGGGCCTGGATGTGGTGGATGCGAGAATTATCTTGAAAAAATAGGTTTACAAAAATCCGGTAAGGCGATAAATTCCTGAAGGGTGTGTAACGTCCGAAAAGAAACACCTTTTTCAGACAGTCGGCAGGTTTTTGTGTATGGAATTTCAAATAAAGAGCGGAAAGGAGGAAACTTCGAACAAATGATTTATGGTGCAGGATTTGTGCCTGCATCTTTGTTGATAATGTAAATTTATATGGAGGTTTAGATGAAAAAATTACTGGTATTGGCAATTACAGCGTTTTTCGGTATGGTTCTTTTCTTTGGGTCCGCCCCTGTACAGGCTGATCAGACCTTTGTCACCATCGGGACCGGCGGGGTCACAGGGGTCTACTATCCCACCGGCGGGGCCATTGCCCGGCTGGTGAACAAGGACAGAAAAACCCATGGCATCCGCTGCTCTGTGGAAAGCACCGGCGGTTCCGTGTATAACCTGAACACCATCCGGGCCGGCGAACTGGACATGGGTGTTGCCCAGTCAGACTGGCAGTACCATGCCTATCACGGCACCAAAGGCACCCCTTTTGAGGAAATCGGCCCCAACAAAGACCTGCGGGCGGTTTTTTCCGTGCATCCTGAACCCTTCACAGTAGTTGCCAGAAGAGATTCCGGCATTAAAACTTTTCAGGACCTGAAAGGCAAACGGGTTAACGTTGGGAATCCCGGTTCCGGACAGCGGGGCACCATGGAAGTGGTCATGGAAGCCATGGGCTGGACCATGGATGATTTCAGGCTGGCATCCGAGCTGAAACCGGCGGAACAGTCTGCAGCCCTGTGTGACAACAAAATCGATGCCATCATCTACACCGTGGGCCACCCTTCCGGCTCCATCCAGGAAGCCACCACCTCCTGTGACTCCATTATAGTGCCTGTGGAAGGTCCTGTCATTGACAAACTGGTGAAGGAAAATGACTATTACCGGATTGCCACCATTCCCGGCGGCATGTACCGGGGTACGGACACCGACACCAAAACATTCGGTGTGGGCGCCACCTTTGTTTCCTCCACAGATGTGTCTGAAGACGTGATCTATCATGTGGTCAAGGCGGTTTTTGGCAATTTTGACCAGTTCAAAAAACTCCACCCTGCCTTTGAGGTGCTCAAAAAAGAAGAGATGATCAAAGACGGCCTGTCCGCACCGCTGCATGACGGTGCTGTAAAATACTATAAAGAAGCCGGCCTGATGTAGGTTTCTTTGTCAGACCCAGCAAAATAAACGTGCGGAGCGTGTGACAGCTGCGCACGTTTGTTTTGTTTTTTTTGTTGCACAATCCTTTTTTCCAAGGAGGCTTTGTCACCATGACCGCTGCAAAAAAACAAGCTGTCCCGGATGATGTGCAGGACATGCTGGCCGAGGTGGAAACCGGTGCCAGAAGTCCGGTGGGAGCAGTTTCCAAAAATATTTTATTTTATATACCATTGATCTGGACACTGTTTCAACTCTGGTATGCATCTCCTCTGCCGTTTATATTCAATATTTTTGTGCTCAACGATACCGAAGCCCGGTCCATTCATCTGGCCTTTGCCATGTTCCTGTCCTATACCGCCTATCCCACATTTAAATCATCTCCCAGAGATCATATCCCGATCCAGGACTGGTTTGTGGCTCTTGTGGCAGCGTTTTGTGCAGCATACCTGTTTATTTTTTATGAGCAGATGTCTTCCCGGCCCGGCAATCCCACCTCTTTGGATCTTGTGGTGGGCGTGATCGGCCTGATACTTTTGCTGGAAGCCACCCGCCGGGCCCTGGGACCGCCTTTGATGATAGTGGCCATGGTGTTCCTTGTCTATACCTTTTTCGGGCCCCATATGCCGGATGTCATTGCCCATAAAGGTGCCAGCCTGTCCAAGGGCATGTCCCACTACTGGCTGTCCACCGAAGGGGTGTTCGGGGTGGCCCTGGGGGTGTCCACGAGCATGGTGTTCATGTTTGTGCTGTTCGGATCCCTGCTGGAATCAGCCGGTGCAGGCAACTATTTTATCCGCACCGCCTATGCCGGTCTGGGCCATATGCGCGGGGGGCCTGCCAAGGCTGCTGTGGTATCTTCGGGTATGACCGGGCTGGTATCAGGGTCTTCCATTGCCAATGTGGTCACCACCGGGACTTTTACCATTCCGTTGATGAAAAAAGTGGGATTTCCCGCGGAAAAAGCCGGGGCTGTGGAAGTGGCCGCATCCACCAACGGCCAGCTCACCCCGCCGGTCATGGGGGCGGCTGCCTTTCTCATGGTGGAATATGTGGGTATCTCCTATGTGGAGGTGATCAAACATGCATTTTTGCCGGCCATTATCTCCTATATCGCCCTGGTGTATATCGTACACCTGGAGTCCTGTAAAATGGGCCTCAAAGGCATGGAAAAACCGGTGACCAAGACGGCGGTCCAGAAACTGGTTTCATTTGTTTTCACCATTTTAACCCTGATTGTGATTGGCGGGGCCACTTATTACGGTCTTGGCTGGATAAAGACGGTTGCCGGTGATGCTGCCATGTATGTGGTGGTGCCGCTGATCGTGGCAGTCTATCTGGTGCTGATCTGGCTGGCCTGCAAGGTGCCGGAGCTGGAATACACCCATGAAATAAGCAAGCTGCCCAAACTGAGAGAGACGGCCCAGGCCGGGTATTATTTTCTTTTGCCCATCGTGGTGCTCATGTGGTGCCTCACCGTGGAACGGTTGTCTCCATCCTTGTCTGCCTATTATGCCACGGTGGTGCTTATTTTTATCGTACTCACCCAGCGGCCCCTGAAAGGGATTGTCCGCAAAAACAGTGCCCCGGAATTTGCCTTTAAAATGGGGTGGGACAACCTGATCGCCGGCATGGTGGCCGGGGCCAGAAACATGATCGGCATCGGGGTGGCCACGGCAGCTGCAGGGATTGTGGTGGGCACGGTGACCCTCACCGGCATCGGCCTGGTCATGACAGCATTCGTGGAGTTTATTTCCGGCGGCAACCTGCTGCTGATTCTGTTTTTCACCGCCATCATCAGCCTGCTTTTGGGCATGGGGCTTCCCACCACTGCCAACTACATTGTGGTGTCCACCCTGATGGCACCGGTGATTGTCCATCTCGGGGCCTTGAACGGACTGGTGGTACCTTTGATTGCCGTGCATCTGTTCGTGTTTTATTTCGGGATTCTGGCGGATGACACGCCGCCGGTGGGGCTGGCAGCATTCGCCGCGGCCGGGATATCCGGCGGAGACCCCATCCGTACCGGTATCCAGGGGTTTACCTATGATATCAGGACAGCGGTGCTGCCGTTTTTCTTTATCTTCAACACCGAGCTGCTCATGATCGGCATCCAGGACTGGGTGCATCTGACCATTGTCATTGTATCTGCTGTGGTTGCCATGCTGATCTTCGGTGCCGCCACCCAGGGATACTGGCTCACCAAAAGCCGGTTCTATGAAAGCCTGGCAATGCTGCTGGTAACCTTTACCCTGCTGCGGCCCGGGTTTTTCTGGGACAAGGTGTATGAGCCGTATCTTGAACGACCCGGGGTTGAGCTGCTTCAGGCCATGGAAAAGCAGGATGAAAACACCATGATCCATCTGGTTATCAAAGGAGAGACCATGAATGGAGAAGCATATACCAAGTCCCTGATGCTGCCGGTGGGAAAAGAAGGGCCTCCTGAAGACCGGCTCAGGGAAGTGGGGTTTGAGGTGATTGAAGATGACGGGAAAATGCTGGTGGACAATATCATGTTCGGCAGCAATGCCGAACGGATGGGCATTGATTTCGACCAGGAAATTGTGTCCGTGATGATGGAAGCGGACCGCCCCCCAAAACAGCTCATGTTTATTCCAGCCCTGGCGTTGCTGGGACTGATCTATTTTCTGCAGAAAAGACGGCAGACACCGGAAGAGGCATCCAGGCTGAAACTGTAACAGAAGATTGTAAAGGAGGGGGTGTATGTTCAATAAGATACTGGTGCCTGTGGATATTGATTATCCAAGGACATCCAAGGCAGTGTATGACAATGCAGCGGAACTGGCATCATTGAGCGGGGCCCAGATCCGGATTGTGTCGGTGATGCCCGGATTTACCATGCCCATTGTGGCCTCTTTTGTCACAGAAGAGATCAAGGCGGAAGCCCTGGCCCATTTTAAAAATGCTCTGGATACCTTTGTGGCACAAAACTGCAAAAGGACCAATGTCACCCACAAAATACTGGTGGGAAAGCATTATGAGGAAATTTTGAAAATGGCGGACAAATGGGGGGCGGATCTGATCGTGGTGTACCATAACCGCAGCCGGACCGTGAACGAGGCGTTTTCCAATACCTGCGCCCAGAAAGTGGTCAAAGAAGCCAACTGCTCGGTGCTCCGGCTGCGCAATCTGCTCAAATGACCTGCCGGGTGCTGAAATGACCCGCACAATACCGGTGTCCTGTCCCATGGACTGTTTTGACCTGTGCCGGTTTCTGGTAACGGTCTCAAACCGCCGGATTACCGGGATCACGGGTGATCCGGACCATCCGTTGACCAAAGGGGTGATCTGTTCCAAGGGCCGGGATCTGTTACACCGTCATTTTCACCCCGA
This sequence comes from Desulfotignum sp., assembly GCA_046482705.1. Lineage (GTDB taxonomy): Bacteria > Desulfobacterota > Desulfobacteria > Desulfobacterales > Desulfobacteraceae > Desulfotignum. Next base: position 2,114 of record JAWOEP010000020.1, on the reverse strand, counting down.
ACGGCTGCAATATCCCATGGTCCGGCGCAAGTCCGGGTTTGTGCGTACAACGTATTCCGAGGTTCTGGACCGTATCGCCGCCACCCTGACATCCGTACATGATCAATGGGGACCCACCGGGGTGCTCAATTATACCAGTGATGGATACGGCGGGGTGAAAAGCCGGATTCCGTCTATTTTTTTCAACTGCCTGGGCGGATCTACCCGGTTTTCCGGCAGCCTGTGCTGGGCAGCGGGGATTGCGGCCCAGACCTTTGATTTCGGAGATGTCCGGGGACATCTGCCCGAAGATATGGCCAATTCCGATCTGGTTATTGTGTGGGGAAGAAATCCCAAAGCCACCAGCCTGCATTTTTACACCCTGCTCAAACAGGCTAAAAAAAAGGATAACCGCATTGTTGTCATCGATCCCATTCAGTCAGACACCGCAAAGTCCCTTGGTACCCATCTGGCCGTGAAACCAGGCACAGATGCGGCCCTGGCCCTGGCCCTGGCCCATGTCGTCGTAAAGGAAAACCGGTATGACCGATCATTTGTGCAGGACCATGTCCTGGGATTTGACCGGTTCTGCAGGTATCTGAAAAGCTTTGACCCGGAAACCGCTGCAATGATCACGGGCATATCTTCGGAAACCATCCGGGCGCTGGCCAGAGATTATGCCGCAGCCAGTGCCCCGGGCATCTGGTTGGGGTACGGGCTCCAGCGGTATGCCAACGGCGGGAACACGGTGCGGTGTATTGATGCACTGGCAGCTGTGTGCGGCCATGTGGGCAGACCCGGCACCGGTGCCAATTACGCGGCCAGGTCTCTGGCCCCGCTGCTGAACCAGCCGGAAAAAAACAGCCTGGCCCATGTCACGGCATCCCGGACCTTTCCCGCCCCCATGCTGGGACATTTTCTGCAGACTGTTGATAATCCCCCCATTGCCGCCGCATTTGTGGCCGGGGGCAATCCGTTGAACCAGAGCCCGGATCTTAATGCTGCGGTCCGCGGTTTTCAGCGCATTCCATTCAAGGTGGTGTTTGACCATTTTATGACAGACACGGCCCGGCATGCGGATCTGGTGCTGCCGGCCGCCACCGTCTTCGAGCAGGAGGATATCTTTGCCACCTCCATGTATTCCCATGTGCTCAATTATTCGCAGAAGGCGATGGACCCGCCCGATACCCTGATGCCGGAGAGTGATTTTTTCCTGGCTCTGGCAAAACACATGGGGATCGATATGCCGGGGTTTTCCTCTTCCCGGGAGTATCTGAGCCAGTGTGCGGCCCCGCTGCTGAAACGTCTGGGAAAAGACCCGGATACGGACCTGGATACCCTTGCCGGCCAATACCTGCGCATTCCCGGGCATGACATTCCCTGGGCAGACAAAAGATTTGACACCCCATCCCGGAAAATTGAAATTTTCAGCAGCAGGGCGCAAGCTGCCGGGCAATCACCGCTGCCCCGGTTCATACCCCCCACTCAAGGGGATGCCCATTTCCCTTTACGGCTGCTCACCTGCAAAACCCGGCACGCCATGCATTCCCAGGGGTTTGTTTTTGAAGACCGTGAACCGGCTGTGTTTGTGAACCAAAAAACTGCACAGGATCTTGGCATCACCGGACTGGAAAAGGTGTGTATCTTCACCCGGCAGGGGGAGGTGACCGCAAGACTGATACTGGATGAGGCGGTGTGTGACACCACCGCTTTCATGCACCAGGGATGGTGGCACAAAAGCGGTGCAGTGAATTTTCTCACCCATGCGGGTTTGTCGGACATGGGGGAGCAGGCTGCGTTTTACGATACTTTTTGTACCCTGTCACCCCCTGAAGCCGCTACTCCACCCGGTGCCAGGTCTGGGTCCGGGAGATAAACAGAAAACTTCCCTTAACCTTGAGTTCATCGCCTTCAGCCCATACTTTGCATTTGTAAATCTTGCCTTTTTTGGGATCCAGAATGGTGCCGCCGGCATAGGCATCATCCACCGGCTTCAGGCCCTGGATAATCTCCATGCCCAGGGTGGGCTGGTCTTTTCTGGGGTCATCATCCGGACATTTGTCACAGGTGGGGTGGGGATCGGCATCCGGCTTCAAAAACAGCTCGATTATTTTGCCGTAATACTGTCCGTCTTT
>JAWOEP010000416.1:0-16640 GCA_046482705.1 Desulfotignum sp. | reverse complement strand
TAAAAATTGAAGACAAGAGCAGTGTGAAAAAAGTACTCTCCTTTGAGATCCCCAAAGAAAAAGTTGTCAAGGAACTTGACAAGGCTTACAATGAATTAAAAAAAAAAGCAGACATTAAAGGATTCAGAAAAGGCAAAATTCCCAGAAAGGTACTTGAAAACCGTTTCTCCAAAGATGTCCATGCCGATGTCGCCCCCCGCCTGATCCAGGATTCCTTTATTGAAGCCATCCAGGAGCATGATTTGAACATTGTGGGCGGCCCCCAGATGGATCCCCCGGATCTGGTTCCGGATGCTGCCTATGTGTTTGACATTACCGTAGAAGTAAAGCCTGAGCTTGAAGAGATTGATTTCAAGGGGATCGACCTTGAAAAAAATTTATATGCGGTGTCTGATGCTGAGATTGACGGCCAGTTGAAAATGATCCAGAAAACCATGGCAAGAAAACACCCTGTTGAAGAAAAACGTGCTGTTAAAGAAAATGATTTTGTTTTGATTGATTATCAGGGTTTTTTGAACAATGAACCCTTTGAACACACCCCTGCAATTGAAAATTTTCTATACGGCATCGGCAGGGACGCACTGCCCAATGAGTTTTCCGAAAAATTGATCGGAAGCGTGCCGGTGCAGGATCTTGAAGTCGAAGTGGCTTATCCTGAAGATTATCCTGATGAAAATCTCAAGGGAAAAACCATTTTGTACAAGGTCACCCTCAAAGAAATTCAAGAGGAAATTTTACCGGAGATCAATGATGATCTGGTAAAAGACCTTGGCAAATTTGAATCTTTGCAGGAAGTTAAGGATTCCATCCGGGAGAACCTGGACAAAGGATACCAGCAGCGCATAAAACATGAACTCAGTGAACAGATATTCCAGCACCTGCTGGAAAAATATGAATTTGAAGTGCCGGAAGCAATGATCGAAGCAGAGCTTAACGGTATTGTCAGTGAGGCGGAGCAGGCCTATGCTGCCAATAATACCAGCCTGGAACAAGAAGGGCTCAGCCGTGATATTCTTTTTTCCCAGTATAGGGACGTGGCTGAAAAACAGGCCAGACGGCATCTGATCCTGGACAAAATTATTACCCAGGAAAAACTGGCGCTTACTGATGAGGAACTGGATGCCAGCCTGGCGCAAATGGCTGCAGGAATGAATGCCACTGTGGATGCCATTAAAAATTTTTTCAAAATGGATCCCAAACAACTGGAATATTACAAACACAGCCGGCTTGAAAAAAAGGCGGTTGATCTTATCATTGCAAACAGTACCGTAACAGAAAAAACGCCGGACGCCCATGAAACGGATGAGGAAATGGGTGCTGCTGACAAACCGGCTGCAGATGACCGGCCGGTAGCAGAAAAAACCGGAGAATAATCTTTTTGTCGGATCCGGCAGCATGATAAATATACTGCAGGACAAAAGGTAATAAATAGAAAATAAACAAGGAGTTATATTGTGCCTTTAGTGCCAATGGTCGTTGAACAGACCAATAGAGGAGAGCGTGCCTATGACATTTTTTCGCGTCTGTTAAAAGACCGGATAATATTTCTGGGTTCTGCCATTGACAGTGAAATTGCCAATCTCATTGTGGCCCAGCTGCTGTTTCTGGAATCAGAAGATCCTGAAAAAGACATCAGTTTTTATATTAATTCTCCGGGCGGGGTGGTGACAGCCGGCCTGGCCGTATATGATACCATGCAGTATATAAAGCCGGATGTGGCAACCGTATGTATCGGCCAGGCCGCAAGCATGGGTGCCCTTCTTCTGGCAGCCGGTGCTGAGAAAAAACGGTTTGCACTGCCCAATGCCAGAATTATGATCCACCAGCCTCTGGGCGGTGCCCAGGGCCAGGCAGCGGATATTAAAATCCAGGCCACTGAAATCCTGAGAATAAAAGATACCTTGAATGAGATACTGGCCGCCCATACCGGGCAGAAAATTGATAAAATTGCCAAGGACACGGATAGAGATTTTTTCATGTCCGGCAAAGAGGCAAAGACCTACGGCATTGTAGACCGGGTGGTTGCCGATAGAAGCCAATTGGAAGCAGACGACTAAGCCAGCTTCAAAGGAGTCCAAAAAACATGGCCAAAAAAGAAGATACCAATGATCAGTTTTTCTGTTCTTTTTGCGGAAAAAACCAGAAAGAGGTCCAGAAACTGATTGCAGGTCCCAGTGTTTATATTTGCAATGAATGCATCAAACTCTGTGGTGAAATAATTGAGGACGAAGAAAAAGAAAAAGCAGTTGAATCAGAAGGGGCCAGGGAGTTTCTTGTGCCCAGGCAGATCAAGGAACTGCTGGATGCCTATGTGATTGAACAGGACGCAGCCAAAAAAGTGCTTTCGGTTGCCGTATACAACCATTATAAGCGGCTCACATCCCGCATGGAAAAACGCTCTGACGATGTGGAAATCCAGAAAAGCAATATTTTGATCATCGGTCCCACCGGTTGCGGTAAAACCCTCCTTGCCCAGACCCTTGCCAGGTTTCTGGATGTGCCGTTTGCCATTGCCGACGCCACTGCCCTGACCGAGGCCGGGTATGTGGGAGAGGATGTGGAAAATATTGTCTTGTCTCTGGTTCAGAATGCCGACTATGATATTGAGCGGGCCCAGAAAGGGATCATCTACATTGATGAAATTGATAAAATATCCCAGCGGGGCGACAACCCGTCCATTACCAGAGATGTATCCGGAGAAGGAGTCCAGCAGGCCCTGTTGAAAATCATTGAAGGCACCGTTGCCAGTGTGCCGCCCAAAGGCGGCAGAAAACATCCCCAGCAGGACTACGTTAAAGTGGATACCTCCAACATACTTTTTATCTGCGGCGGAACCTTCACCGGATTGGAAAAGATAATAGAGCGGCGAATATTACAGAAAACCATGGGTTTCGGGGCTGATATTGCTGATAGAAAAAAAGTGAATATCGGAACCCTGCTGGAACAGCTCAAGCCGGAGGATCTGATAAAATTCGGACTGATTCCGGAATTTTTAGGCAGGCTGCCCATTACCACCTCCATTGGTGAACTCACTGAAGCCTCGTTGGTTAAAATTCTGACTGAGCCCAAAAACGCATTGGTCAAGCAATACCAGGAACTGTTCAAAATTGAAGGGGTGGACCTTCAGTTTACAGATGAGGCATTGGAAGCCATGGCCAGAGAAGCTGTGGCCAGAAAATCGGGTGCCAGGGGGTTGCGGGCTATCATGGAAGAAACCATGCTGGATATCATGTATGAGCTTCCTTCAAAAGAAGATGTCAGAGAATGTGTGGTAGGAGAAGAGGTTGTCTTGAAAAATGAAGCCCCCATCCTTTTGTATGAACAACCCAAAAAACAGGCCTGACAAAGAAGCTTACGCAGATGATCAATATTTCCAGATTTTTCAATCAGGACGGTTCAGAAGGTATCAAAAAGACCTTGCCGCTTGTGCCGTTGCGGGATATGGTGCTTTTCCCCTTTGTAACAACTTCGGTTTTTGTGGGAAGGGAAAAATCCATCAAATCATTGTCAGAGGCCATGGCTGCAGACAAAAAAATATTTCTTACCACCCAGAAGGACCCAGAAATCCTTAAACCTACTATCCAGGATATTTTCCAGGTGGGAACCGAAGCAAAAATCACACAGCTGCTGCGCCTGCCTGATGGTACAGTCAAGGCCCTGGTGGAAGGCTGTCACCGGGGAAAAATTCTCAAGCTCAGTGATGAGCAAGGATTTCTGACGGTAGATTATATACTGGCCGAAGAAACTCCCATGCCTGAAACAGTAGTAAAAGCAGCTTTGCGAACTGTTTTGGAGGCATTTGAACATTACAGTACCATGTCCGGGGCAGTTTCCAAAAGTTTTTTTAAAAATCTGGAAGTTCTGGAAAAAGATCCCTCGCGGTATGCCGATGCCATTGCTGCCCAACTGCCTTTCAAGGTGCCGGATAAGCAAAAGCTTCTGGAATGCGATGATATTGAGGAACGCTTCTTTCTGCTGCTTAAGCTGATAGAGCAGGAAACAGAAGTGTTTACCATGTCCCAGAAGATCAAGGGCCGTGTAAAAGAGCAGATGGAAAAACTGCAGAAACGCCATTATCTTACCGAGCAGATGCGGGCCATTAAAAAAGAAATGGGAGAAGACTCGGAATCGGGTGAGTTTGCCGATCTGGAAAAACGTATACGCAAAAAACGCATGCCCAAGGAGGCAGCCGGGGTGGTCCGCCGTGAACTGTACAAGCTCAAGATGATGGCCCCCATGTCATCAGAAGCCACTGTGATCAGAAATTATATCGACTGGATTGTTTCTTTGCCCTGGTTTCGGAAAAACCGGGCAAAAAATGATTTGGAAAAAGCGGAAAAGACCCTTGATCAGGACCATTACGGGTTAAAAAAACCCAAGGAAAGGATTTTGGAGTACCTGGCTGTACAGGTGCTGGTCAAAAAAATCAAAGGACCGATTCTCTGCCTGGTGGGTCCCCCCGGGGTAGGCAAGACCTCTTTGGCACGATCAGTGGCATCTGCAACCGGAAGGTCCTTTGCGAGAATCTCTCTTGGCGGGGTCAGGGATGAAGCTGAAATTAGGGGACACCGCCGTACCTATGTGGGGGCCATGCCCGGTAAAATAATCCAGACCCTCAAGAAGGTGGGATATAACAATCCGGTTTTCTGTCTGGACGAAATCGACAAAATGACATCAGATTTTCGGGGAGATCCGTCATCCGCTCTGCTGGAGGCCCTGGATCCGGAACAGAACAAACATTTTAACGACCATTATCTGGAAGTGGATTATGATCTTTCGGAAATTTTATTCATCACTACAGCCAATACCCTTTTTGACATTCCAGCCCCGTTGCGGGACAGAATGGAAATCATCCAGATTCCCGGTTATACTGCCTATGAAAAAGAACAGATTGCCACAGGATTTTTGATTCCCAAGCAACTCAGGGAAAATGGTTTGGATGCATCAGATGTGACATTCTCCCGGAATGCTGTTCAGACCATTATCCATCGCTATACGCGAGAAGCCGGGGTCCGGAATCTTGAACGGGAAATTTCAGCTGTGTTAAGAAAAATCGCAACCCGCATAGTGCGAACCAAAGAACGCAAGTGTCACCAGGTCAGTACCACCAGTGTCCAGAAATTTTTGGGCCAGGCCAGGTTTCGTAACAAACCCCTTGAAGTGGAGGATAAGCCCGGCATCGTTACCGGACTTGCCTGGACCCAGGCAGGCGGGGAACTGTTGACTGTTGAAGCGGTTACCATGCCCGGAAAAGGACGTATCATGATAACAGGAAAACTCGGAGATGTCATGAAAGAATCCTCCCAGGCAGCAGTCAGTTATGTGAGATCCAGGAGCAGGGATCTGGGTATCAGAGATGATTTCTACAAGGATCAGGACATCCACATCCATGTGCCGGAAGGGGCCATTCCCAAGGATGGACCATCTGCCGGTATTGCCATGTGCACAGCTGTGGTATCCATTTTAACGGGCCGGCCGGTGAACAGAAATGTTGCCATGACCGGAGAAATAACCCTCAGGGGCAGGGTTCTGCCCATTGGCGGTGTCAAAGAAAAATTATTGGCTGCCCACACAAACGGGATCAAAAAAGTGGTGATTTCATCGGAAAACAAAAAAGATATTCAGGAAATCCCCAAATCCATTCAAAAACAGTTGGAAATTGTTTTTGTGGATGATATGAACCAGGTTCTGGAGAATGCTTTGGCTCCCCTTTAGCGGCAGGGGTTAAAAATTTTCTTCCAGCAGGGAGATAAATTCCACCATGGCCGATATTTCGTCCTTGGCGGCGACTTTTCTGCGGATATCAACGATTTTGTTATAAGCTGCCTGGTCCATAAGCAGATCTTCTTTTCTGGTGCCGCTCTGGTTGATATTGATAGCCGGCCAGATCCTTTGTTCGGCACATTGCTGGGATAAAAACAGGTCCATATTCCCGGTGCCTTTAAATTCCTGAAATATGACATCATCCATGCGGCTGCCTGTATTCACGAGAATGGTTGCGATAATGGTCAGGGAACCGCCGTTTTCAAGTTTGCGGGCCGCACCGAAAATTTTTCTGGGAAACTCCATGGCATTGGCCCCCAGTCCCCCGGACAGGGTTTTGCCGAAGCTGTCTGTATCTGCATTGAATGCCCGGGTCATGCGGGTGAGAGAATCAATGAACACCACGGCATCCTGGCCGATCTCCGCACAGCGGATGGCTGTATGCATGGCAAGCCGGGTCATTCTCATGTGCTGTCCGATCTGCTGGTCAGCTGAAGAATACAAAACATGGGCATCCTTCAGCCCCCGCTGAAAATCGGTTACCTCTTCAGGCCGCTCGTCCACCAGCAGAATAAACACAGTGGCATCCGGATGGTTGGTGACCACTGAGTTGGCCATATGGCGCAGAATAAATGTTTTTCCTGATTTGGGGGGGGCAATGATCAATCCCCGCTGGCCCATACCAATGGGAACTATGACATCCAGGGCCTTGCCAACGGTGTCTTCTTCGTTCTGGGTCATGATATAGCGTTCATAAGGATTAATGCTTACCTGGTCCTGGAGCATGGGAATTTTTGCAAATTCGTCATAGGGCATGCCATTGATTTTTTCCACCCTGATCAGGGCCAGATTAAGATTTCTGGGGTCTTTTTTTTCTCCAACCCCTTCAATAAAACTGCCTTCCCTGAGATTTAATTTTCGGATAAGGCTGTTGGGTACATATGGATTTTCAGGACGGGGCTGGAAATTTTCTTCTATTTCCCGCAGAAATCCAAATCCTTTGTCCATAATTTCCAGGTATCCTGCCACAGGTTCCATAGTCACGAGGCTCCTTGATCATACGTGTGTTGCTGATGATGAGAACGGGTAAGGAATTTTTCAATTTTCTTGTGACTGATTATCACAAAGCAAAAGAAGAAAATGCCCGACATCATGTTTTATCGGATTAAAATTATTCAAAAAATTGTTGCATAGCCTTTTATATAGCATGTAAAAATTTGACTTGCAAGGCATTGGCACAATAAACCGGTGTTAAATTGTCATTATACAAAAAAAAGAGGGGTGTGTTAAAATATGCTTGACACCATTTTTTAATATTGCTATAAGTGCTCTGTTTTTCGGGCGATTAACTCAGTTGGGAGAGTGCAACCCTTACAAGGTTGAAGTCGCAGGTTCAAGCCCTGCATCGCCCACCAGAAAGTTGCAGAAAACGGGGGTGTAGTTCAGTTGGTTAGAACGCTTGCCTGTCACGCAAGAGGCCGCGAGTTCGAGTCTCGTCACTCCCGCCACCATAAAAAACCCCGGGGATGCAGTTATCAACTGCATCCCCGGGGTTTTTTTATGCAAATCTGTAAAAATCAGGCAGCAGCTGTCAGGGCATGTAAAACAGCATCTCCCATGCCGGCGGTGTTCACCGGGGTCACATTTTTCCCTGCCAGATCCGCTGTCAGTATCTGCTGCTCCAGAACCCTGGCAATGGCACTTTCAATGGCATCGGATGCGGCAGTGAGGCCAAAGGTATATTTGAGCATCATGGCACCGGACAGAATCTGGGCAATGGGGTTGGCAATGCCTTTGCCGGCAATGTCAGGCGCTGACCCGCCTGCAGGCTCATACAGACCGAATTTTTTCTCATTCAGGCTGGCAGAAGCCAGCAGTCCCATGGACCCGGTGAGCATGGCACATTCATCGGAAATGATATCCCCGAACATGTTTCCGCACAACAGCACATCAAACTGCCCGGGATTTTTGACCAGCTGCATGGCAGCATTGTCCACATACATGTGGTGCAGGGCAACATCTGGAAAGTTTTTGGCAATCCTGGTTACGGTTTCCCGCCACAATACCATGGAAAATAAAACATTGGCCTTGTCTATGGAGGTCACTTTTCCGGACCGCAGTCTGGCCGCTTCAAAAGCCATTTTGGCGATACGCTCTATTTCAAACCTTGCATATACCATGGTATCAAAGGCGTATTCATCTTTTCCTCTTCCTTTTCTGCCCTTGGGCTCACCAAAATAGATCCCGCCTGTCAGTTCTCTGACACAGAGGATGTCGAAACCATTCTGTACAATATCCGGCCGCAAAGGAGATGCATGGGCAAGGGTGGCAAAGACCTTGGCCGGACGCAAATTACAGTAAAGACCAAAATGTTTTCGCAGCGGCAGCAGCGCACCCCGTTCCGGCTGCTGTTCAGGGGGAAGATGTTCCCATTTGGGACCACCCACAGATCCAAATAATACAGCATCACTGTTTTTGCACAGGGCCAGGGTTGCATCGGGCAGGGCTTGTCCGTGGCTGTCAATGGCTGCCCCTCCCACAGGGGCATATTCGTATTCAAGTTCAAACCCGTAGATCTGGCCGGCACGGGCAAGAATTCTGACAGCCTGTTCCATGATTTCCGGTCCGATACCATCTCCCGGTAATACCGCAATCTTGTTCAAAATACTGTATCTCCTTTTTTTGCAGGCTGGTGTGGCCCCTGGTGTATACGAGAAAAAAAAGAGGCTGACAAAAATCAGCCTCTTTTTATTTTAGAATGTAATACGTGCCGATTGCGGCACCAAACAATTATATTCTGTTTTATTTGCGGTTGCCGTATTCTGCATAGGCCATGGCTGTGGTTCTGTACACCAGGTGGGCCATTTTAGAAAAAGGCAGAAAAGCAAACAGATTAAAGATGGCGATCAGGTGCAGATAGTAGAACACATAGGATGTCCATTCCAGATGCGCCAGACGGGCCATCTCCGTAAGCATGCCGGTTACACCCAGAGAAAAGACAATGCCCAAAATATACCAGTCCTTGTAGGTGGTAACCTGTTCTTTGTCATCCAGACGGTTTTTAATCATGATCCCGGAACCAATGACCAGGGCCACCCCGGCAATATTGGCAAGCCATTTGACCGGATTGAGCTGGGAATAGGGACCGGGTGTCTGGAACACATAAAGAACGATAAAGAAAATACCGGTGACGATGAACAGGCCGATAAAGGAAAACAACACCATCATATGGGGTGTGGCCCGTTCCTGGTTGGTTCCACACTCATTAAACTTGTTGTGCTTGAGAATAAGGGGAATCACCCGGCCAAGAGCCTGGAAAAAGGCTTTTACATCAATGTTTTTCTTGTCGGTTTTCCCTTCCATAACCGCATTCTGGTGAATATCGCCCACAAACCGCCTGAGGCTGAGGAAAAAGACGACCACCACTGCCCCGGCAAGGGGCACAAAGGTAAGATCCACAAACCAGGTGGAAAAGAAGTCTGCCTGGGCAATGACATGTTTTCCACCTTCATGGGCATGGGACCAGGCAATGCCGAACACATTGAACAGCTTGGTCATCACATCTTCATGGGCCATGGTGATATACGCCAGAAGGGCAATCCAGATGGCTGGAATTCCCAGGAGCCAGGGCAGCTTTTTGGGATCATTCACTGCTTTGGCAAGGGCCTTGGGCTGGGCATATTCAGTAATGGCTGCGGACCGGATAGCGGCCATGACATCTCCTGGCGCAGCACCTCTGGGACACATATCAGTACAGTCGCCGCAATTGTGGCACAACCAGATGTCTGCGCTGCCAAGCAGCCGGTCCTTAAGCCCCCAGGAAGCAGCAATCATTTCCTTTCTGGGAAAAGGGCTGTTTTCCGGTGCAATGGGGCAGGCCACGGAACAGGTGGCGCACTGGTAACATTTTTTCAGGGTGTCTCCGCCAAGACCGCGCATCTGGGCTATGAATCCCAGGTCGGGTTGGGCAAGATATGTTTCAGTCATATTATGATACCTCCGTTTAAATTTTGTATGCAGACATTAGAATCCCTTAAAAGGGTTGGGACCCAGCGCGTCGACCTCTTCTACAAAGTCATTGATGATTTTGGGCAGTTTGTCATATTCATCAATGGCCACTTCCACAAAGGCGACACGCTCTTCTTCCAAAGCCAGGCTGGACAGGGCATCCCCGATTTTTTTCACCCGGATCTCAGCCAGTTCAGATCCTTTGACAAAATGGCACTGGTAGTCATCTCCATGTTTGCAGCCGATGAGGATAACGCCGTCCATACCCTGGGCCAGGGCATCCTTGATCCAGATGGTGTTGACCGAACCCAGGCACCGCACCGGTATAAACCGTACATCCGGTGAATAGTCCATACGGTTCAGCCCAACCATATCCAGGGCCGGGAAAGCATCGTTTTCACAGATCAGCGCCAGGAACCGCAGGGGCGGTTCATCAAAATCATCTTCCGAAGGCACGCCAACCGCTTTGACCTGAGAGCCGATGGAGTCGATGGTATAGTCGGCAAATGAGATAATCCGTTCCGGACAGGCCCCCATACATGTGCCGCATCGGCGGCACCGGGTGGGATTTGCCTTTGGGGTACCCTTTGCATCATCATCCAGGGCGCCAAAAGGACATTCCACGGTGCACCGTTTACACTGGGTGCATCTCTGGAAGAAAAATTCCGGAAAAGTCATATCTCCGGATCTGGGATGGACTGCCATCCCCCGGTTGGCACTTTCAACGCACTGAATAGCCTTGAGGGCCGCACCGGTTGCATCTTCAATGGATTCTTCAATGGTCATGGCCCGGCGGATGGCGCCGGCTGCATAAATGCCGGTTCGCTGGGTTTCATAAGGAAAGCAGATATAATTGGAGTCAGCATACTGACCGAAAATATCATTGTCTCTGAAGCCCGGTCCCTGCCTGTATGCCAGGTTTACCACAGGATCATCTTTTGTTACCGGTACCATGCCGCCGGCCACAACAACCATGTCCGCCTTCAGGGCCAGGTTCTCTCCCAAAAGGGTGTTGACCGCAGTCACCGCCAGGCTGTCTCCCTGTGTTTCCACGCCTGTTACCGCTCCCTTGGTCATGAATATCCCGTCTTCCTGCTGCATGCTTTTGTAAAAATATTCCTGCAGTCCCGGGGTACGCATGTGCTGATAAATGACATAGGCTTTGCCGTCTGTATAATCTTCGGTCACATACCGGGCCTGTTTCAGGGCCACCTGGGAGGTAACCGAACCGGCATAGTCAAAATCTGCATCATCTTCATCCTTGCCTGGAGACTGAATAAAAACCACATTTTTTGCTGGTTTCCCGTCGGAAGGTCTGACAATTTTTCCCTGGGCAGCAAGCATTTCAAATTCATGGTTGGTAACCACATCAGGCAAATCCAGCCCTAAGTGCGCAAAGTTTTCTTTGGACATGTCAGCCGGCCGCCACCCGGCTGCCAGAATTACAGCACCGTAAAGTTCACCATCAGGGTCGAGGGTGAGAATGTCAAGCCTGCCCTCATTGTATTCCAGAAATTTTTCATGGGCCGCTTCCGGGTCAAGTTCTTTGCCGGTTTCATCCACCATCATTTCTTCGGGCAGCGGGAAAGGCACATCAAACGGAATCCTTTCGCCTGGTTTTTTAAAAGTTACCGTGAATTCGCCGGGCTGACCGGCAATACGTGCCACCTCACAATTTGTTCTGACATCAATGCCGGGATAACTTTCAATTTCCTGGATCATTTTGTCCACCACCGGTGCCTGCAGGATCTCAAAAGGAGCTGAGACCGGCATCTGGCTGCGCAATTTTGCCGCATATCCGCCCAGGGCATCGGTTTTTTCGACAATGGTTACATCATAACCGGTCCTGGCTGCATCCAAAGCCGCTGCCATACCGGTGACACCGCCGCCAAGTACCAGGATTTTTTTGGAAAATGATTCCGGTATACAAGGTGCGGGCAGTTTTACTTTTTCCAGGCGGATCATGCCCATTTTGATATAGTCTTCCGCTTTCATCTGGATCCGGTCAAAATGTTCCTCATCCTCTTTCTGTTCCTCTGTCAAGGCGGGATAAGTTTCCCGGGAGTGTGGCCATACCACGCCTTCCCGTAAATTCACCCGTTCAACAAGGCAGTTGTCAAAAGAAAAAACATCAAAGTTTACCCGGCGGGAACAGGCGCCGATAACCATGGCATTGACCTTGCCCTCGTCCACATCCTTCTGGATGAGTGCCACTCCTTCTTTGGAGCACAGGAAAGGATGGGTGGTACAGTTTACGCCCTCTTCTTCAGGAATATCCACCAGATCTTCCATGTCAAGGGTATCTCCGATTCCGCAGCCTGTGCAGATATACACGCCGTATTTCTTATCCATGGTTTATATTACCTCCTTACAAGGGTCTGAATGGCTTTGAGTGCCATGCCGGTGGCATTCTGGTTAGAAGTGACAACATCAGCCGGCTTGCTGGCGCAACCTGCCGCAAACATACCGCCTTTTGAATAGTCATTGACAATGAACCCATCCGCATCATAGGTCAGGTCTGCTGCAGGCTTGTCAATGGCTGCGGTGGGCTGCATACCGGTGGCCAGAACCAGCAGGTCGACATCTTGTCTGATTTTATCACCGGTGATAGTGTCTTCGGCCACCAGATTGATGTTACCGGTAGCCTCATCTTCACTGACCTCAGCCACTTTTCCTTTTATGAAAAAGATATTTTCATCTGTCTTGAGTTTGGCATAGAATTTTTCATACTTCAGCCCCGGTGTTCTCAGATCAATGTAATAGATATAAATTTTGGCGTCCGGGTATTGTTCGCGCAGGTAGGTGGCGTGTTTCAAAGATGCCATGCAGCAGATGTAAGAGCAGTAGGGCAGATGGTTTTCATCTCTGGACCCGGCACACTGGGCAAAAGCGATGGTGGCTGGTGCTTTGTCGTCAGAGGGCCTTACAATTTTGCCCCGGGTGGGGCCGTTCAAAGAAGCCATTCTTTCCAGCATCATGTTGGTGATGATGTTCTGGTACCGGCCGAATCCCAGGTTGTCGATCCGGGTGGCATCATAGGGCTGCCAGCCGGTACTCCATACAACAGCGCCCACTTTGAGATCAATGGTTTTTTCTTCCATGTCAAAGTCAACAGCATCATATTTACAGGCTTCTTTCACCTTGTCTCTGTCATCGGTACCCATGGAGGGATCAATGACATAGCGCATGGGAAAGGCCATGTTGTGGGGCAGGTAAGCGGCTTTTCTCCGGTCCATGCCAAAGTTGAATTCATTGGATATCTCTGTCTCACAGACCCTGGCACATTCACCGCAGGCAGTGCAGTTTTCATTGACATACCTGGGGGCGGTTTTTACGGTGACGGTATAGTCTCCGGGGGTGCCTGCCACATTCTGGACTTCTGACATGGTAAACACCTTGATATTTTTATTGTCTTTGATACGCCGATAGTTGATTTCAAGTCCGCATGTGGGCGGACAGAGTTTAGGGAAGTAGTGTTTCAACTGGGACACTCTTCCACCAAGGGATGCTTCCTTTTCAATCAGGAAGACTTCATACCCCACTTCGGCAGCTTCCAGGGCGGTTGTCAGGCCGCTGATTCCCCCACCAACCACCATAATGCTTCCACTGACCGGGGCTGAATTATCTGTTGTCATGCTGTCCCTCCGTGCATTTGAGTTGTTTTCAATTGTTTTTGTTTCATGTGGCCAATGCCAGGTTGTAACATCTCATCAGGATTTGGTATTTTGTCATCCTCTCTCCTGTTTTGACCACCTGCAAAGCCTGTCATAAATATAAACAGCTTTGCCTGCGGTCAAAAAAGGAGACAGGAACAGAATTTTTTCAAAAAAACAAGACCTGGAATTTGAAAAAACCCCCAGGCACCGGAATGCCGGCACCTGGAGGTTATTGTACAAAATTACGTAGGTGTCAGATCACATGTCAACACTAGTCGGCAATAATCTTAACGTACGGAACTTTCTTGAGGGTCCACTCATTGGTTTCTTTGTTGTATAATGAATTGGTAAAGCAGAACCATTCATCATCATTCTGGCCCATGAAGTCTCCTCTGTAGTAGAAACCAGGATACCGGGATTCTTCACGGAACTGGATATGACGGGTATGGGCCTGAACCGTGTATAGACGGTGGGTGATCTCCCATGCTCTCATCAGTTCATGCAGGTCGCCTGCGCCAATCTTCTCAAGGTCTTCACGGAACATTTCAAACAGATCCATGAGCACTTCCAGGTTCTTGCCGGAGGTCATGTAGTAGGTACCGGTACCGCCGCCGTATTCATTGGTCATTTTCATGAGGCGCAGGGCCATGCCGGCTGGTTTGCAGTAGTTGGGGTTAATATCCTGGGCCGTGGTGTATTCACAGTGATCCAGGTAGTTTCTGACCGGTTTGTAAACGTAATCCACCAGTTCCTGGTCGGTTTCTTTGAAACCGGTGACTTTGTCGCCTTCGGCTTTCAGGTACTGCACCATGGATTTGGCAACAATACGGCCTTCAGCATGGGAACCGGAAGAGAACTTGTGGCCGGAGCAGCCGACACCGTCGCCGGCAGTGAACAGCCCGCGAACAGTGGTCATTCTGTTGTAGCCCCATTTGTAGTCAGCCGGGACCCAGTCCTCATCCGGACCGGAGCACCAGATACCGCAGCAGCCGGAGTGAGATCCCAGCAGATACGGTTCAGTAGGCATAACCTCTGAGTCTTTTTTCTCAGGTTCGGTGTTGGTGGCACACCACAAGCCTGCCTGACCAACAGACATGTCAAGGAAATCTTCCCAGGCTTCTGATTCCAGGTGCTTGAGCTCTTTTTTGCTCATGGTCTCACCCAGTTTTGCCAGGGCATCAGATGTTTTCATGATGATGGGGCCGCGGCCTTCTTTGTATTCTTTCATCATGAGGTGGTTTCTCAGACAGGTGGGGGTCACGGCAGCAGTGCCGTAAGGTGCGTATTTTTCCAGTTCAGCCTTGGCTTCGTCAGATGCAGCATAGTTTTCACCAAGGCCGTTAACGGTCTGGGCCTTGAACAGCAGGAACCAGGCACCAACAGGGCCGTAGCCATCTTTAAAACGGGCCGGGGTGAAACGGTTTTCCATCATGGACAATTCAGCACCGGCTCTCAGGGCCATGGTGTAAGTGGAACCTGCATTCCATACCGGGTACCATGCACGGCCTTTACCCTCACCAACGGAACGGGGCTGGTAAACGTTCACCGCGCCACCGCAGGCATTCATAATGGTTTTTGCATTAATGATGTAGACTTTGTTTTCCCGCACAGAGAAGCCCACGGCACCGGCAATGCGGTTGGGGTCTTCCTTGTCATTGAGCAGTTCAACAATAAAGCATCTTTCAATGATGTTGTCTTCGCCAAGGGCTTTTTTGCCGGCTTCAGCAACGATTCTCTTGTAGGATTCACCATTGATCATGATCTGCCATTTACCAGTGCGAACCGGGGTGGCACCGGCTTTGAGGGATCCAAGTTTCAACCCTTTTTTGCCGTCCATGTTTTTGCCGTCATCGGTCTTTTTCCAGACAGGCAGGCCCCATTCTTCGAACAGGTGAACCGAGTCGTCCACGTGGCGGCCCAGGTCATAGATCAGGTCTTCACGGACAATGCCCATCAGGTCGTTTCTGACCATGCGTACATAGTCTTCGATTTTGTTCTCACCAATATAGGTGTTGATGGCGGAAAGCCCCTGGGCAACAGCACCTGATCTTTCCAGTGCGGCTTTGTCGCACAGCAGAATTTTTGTGCCGTCATCCGCCCATTTTTTGATTTCAAAAGCAGTTCCACAGGCAGCCATACCGCCGCCGATGATCAGAATATCAACATCTCTTTTATCAATTTCTGGGTCTCTAACTGCTTTAAGCTCTCCAACAGGTTTATTCGGTAATGCCATTATATACCTCCAAAATTATAAGTGTCAGAATTTTTGTTTTGGTAACGGTTAAAATTATGCCAGTTCCTGGGGAGTGGGAAATTCATATCCGTCTGCTTCCTGGGTGGAAAGCAGACCGGAATTCAAATCTTTTCCCTTGAGGTCATCATAGGAATTGGCTTCTCCTTCAGGGGTTGTCCTGATGGGGAACTTGAACCGTTTAATCACACCATTTCTGAACTTACAGGTCCACATGACATCTTCTGTACCCAGCATGGGGACAACAGATGCGCCCATGGGTACAAAGTCGTTGTAGCCTCTGACCTCAATGGCTTGGGTCGGGCAGATTTTCACACAGGAATAACATTCCCAGCACTGATCCGGTTCCTGGTTGTACGCTTTCATTTCTTTTTCATTCAGAACCATCAGATCATTCGGGCAGATGTACATACATGCTGTTTTATCCCCGCCTTTACATCCGTCACATTTTTCCGAAATTACAAAAGTCGGCATTTAGAATACCTCCATACGTTAAGTTAATCAAAAAAGCACAATACCGTTGTGCAACTATGTTCTATATCAAATTCAGAACCAGGGACACTCCCTGTTCTGATATTTTTCAAACGCCTGCAACCGCTTTTATCTTCTGAAACATATCAAATAAATGCAGGCATCAAATAAATGCTATGGCAATAGCACTGGCATATAGTTTTTGTCAAGATTTTTTAAAAAAAGATGCATGAGATTTTTCAATTACTTAAGGTTTCAGCAGACACGTCCATATGTTAGGATGAACTAAATCCCGCTACTTTATATATAGGCAGGTCCGAACGGATAAATCTGATGGTAAAAAATATTGATTTTTGATAGGTTGTCCAGGGTTGTACTACCATGTTTTAACACGCTGTAATTCCAAGGAGACACCATGACCCAGGATATGACGCCGGTCGGTTTAGATGATCCAATGAGTTTTGCCTGTGGGCCGGAAAATGTATGCTTCA
>JAWOEP010000374.1:0-3939 GCA_046482705.1 Desulfotignum sp. | reverse complement strand
TGTCGTGGCTGGCCGCGACAAAGGTGATCCACAGCGGAAACCCGATGACCAGGATTCCGATAATGATGACCAGGTGGTTCAGGTAATAGGCAAATGATTTTTTTTCAACCATGTCCGTTCCTTCAATAAACCACGCGGCGTTCAATATACTTGAACTGGATGACGGTGAACCCGATGACAATGGCCATGAGTATCACGGACTGGGCCGCCGATCCCCCCAGATCCAGGCCGATGAACCCGTCATTGTAAACCTTGTACACCAGGATCTGCGTGGCCTGGGCCGGCCCTCCCTTGGTCACGGCATGAACGATGCCGAAGGTGTCGAAAAACGCATACACCATATTCACCACCAGCAGAAAAAAGGTGGTGGGGGACAGCAGAGGAAACACAATGGTCCAGAACCGTCGGAACGGCCCGGCCCCGTCCATGGCTGCCGCTTCTATCAGGGACCGGGGAATGGCCTGCATGCCGGCAATGAAAAACAAAAAATTATAGGAGATCTGTTTCCAGGAGGCAGCCAAAATGATGAGCATCATGGCATGGCTGCCGTCCATGCGGTGGTTCCAGTCGACTCCTGCAAACTGCAAAAAATAGGCCACGATCCCCAGGGTGGGATCGAACATGAACATCCACAAAGCACCGGCCACCACCGGTGCCACCGCATAGGGCCAGATCAGAAAGGTGCGGTACACGGTACGGCATTTGATGACCCGGTCCACCCGGGCCGCTAAAATCAGGGCCGATCCCATGGATATCAGGGTGGTGAAAAAGGAAAACACCATGGTCTTGGAAAAACTGGCCCGGTAGTCCGGATCCTGGAACAATGTATAATAATTTTCCAGAAACACGAACTCGGTTTTCAGACCAAAGGGATCTTCTTGTAAAAAAGACTGAAATACCGCCTGGGATGCGGGCCAGATAAAGAACACCAGGGTGATGAGCACCTGGGGCAGCACCAGCATATAGGGAAGAAAAGAAGAAGAAAAATGGACCCGCTTGATCATGAAAACCTGTTGTCTCCGGTGCAGGAAACAGCTGTTTGCTGCACCGGAAATAGTTTAAAACCGTTTATTTGTTGGCTTTCTCAAATTTTTCCAGCAGGCTGTTGCCTTTTTCCACGGCATTATCCATGGCATCAGCAGCGGTTTTGCTCCCGTTCCATATGGCTTCCAGTTCATCATTGATGATGTCCCGGACCTGGACAAAATTGCCGAACCGCACCCCTCTGGAATTGGGGGTGGGGGTGTTGAGATTCAACTGCCGGATGGCGGTGTCAGTGCCGGGATTGTCCTTGTAAAACCCCTGTTTTTTCGACAGCTCCCAGGCTGCTTTGGTGATGGGCACATAACCGGTTTCCTGGTGCCACCAGGCCTGCACCTCCGGGGAGGCCAGGTAGTTCATGAACATGGCCACGCCTTCGTAGTCTTTAGCCTCCCGACCTTTAAGGGTCCACAGGGTGGCCCCGCCGATGATGGAGTTCTGGGGAGAATCGATCAGTTCCGGATCATAGGGCAGCATGGTCTGGCCGAATGCGAACTTTGCCTGTTTTTTCATACCCCCGTAATAGGCGGATGAGTTCAGCCACATGGCGCATTTCTCATTGATGAACATGGGCAGGCTGTCCCCACGGCGGCCCCCGTACTGAAAGAGTTTGTCCCGGTGCCATCCGGCAATGCGGTCCAGCATATTTTTCACCCCGGAATTGTTGAAAGTGAACCGGGTATCCAGGCCGGCAAATCCGTTTTCTTTGGTCCCCATGGCAAGGTTGTGCCAGGCACTGAAGTTTTCGATCATCACCCAGGACTGCCACCCGAATGAAAGACCGCTCTCATAACCGGCTGCCACCAGTTTTTTTGCAGCTGTTTCCACTTCATCCCAGGTTTCAGGGACCTTGGTGATACCGGCTTTGGCAAACGCATCCTTATTATACCACATCACCGGTGTGGAGGAGTTGAAGGGCATGGACAGCAGCTTACCCTCCGGGGTCTGGTAATAGGAGATCACCGCCGGCAAAAAAGTATTTTTATCCAGGGTGAACCCATGGTCGTTCATCACATCTTCTATAGGATACACCGCGCCTTCCGCCGCCATCATGGTGGCGGTCCCCACCTCGAACACCTGGACGATATGGGGCTGCTGATTGGCCCGGAAGGCTGCAATGGCAGCGGTCATGGTTTCGGTATAGTTGCCCTTGTATACCGGCACCACCTTGAACTGGGTCTGGGTGGCGTTGAAATCATTGGCAATCTTTTCAGTCTGTTCCCCCAGGTCTCCGCCCATGGCATGCCAGAACTGGATTTCCACCACAGCGGATGCCTGGCTGGTCATCAATAACATGGCGGCCATTACCAGTCCGGCCCATTGCATCAGTCTGCGCAGTTTCATAAGTCTCTCCTTAAATTTTTGTATAAATGATTATGCACCTGTGAATCATACAACAGAAACAAATTATCCGGATTGTATTGTAAAAACATTTACAATTTGCTAGTGTTTTATTAAAAATCCGCTTTGTCTGATTTGCTGGTGGATTACCCTTCAGTGGTGCACACGGTGAGAAGGGCATTGGACCGGTCAATCAGGGCACAGATGGGTGGCGGCGGCATGCGGTCACAAAATATCTTTGCAGCGTCCACTATCCTTCCGCCCCGCACATGGGCGGCACGCCCGAATTTGGTCTGGTCCAGCACCAGGTACACACAGCGGCAGTTTTCCTTTATAATCTGCCTGAGCCGGACATCTTCTTCAGAAAAATCCAGAAGTGTGCCGTCATCATCCACCCCTGCCGCACCACAGATACCGACATCCACTTTATAGGCCCTGAAAAGGGTTTCCATGCCGGCTCCCAGCACATTTTTGTCTGCATTTCGGAGACGGCCCCCGGCGATGGTCACTTCAAATCCCGGGTTTTCACTGACCAGCATGGCAATATTCAGGCTGCAGGTGAAAATTTTCAGATGGTCATGGCCCAGCAGTGCCCGGGCAACAATTTCCGGGGTTGTCCCGGCACCCAGGGCCACGGACGTCCCGTTGGGAATCTGCCGGGCCACTTTTCGGGCAATGGCCTGCTTTACCGCTTCATTGGGTATCCCCCGCCACCTGCAGACCATGCTTCCTGCAGTTTCAGGACATTTTGCCCCCCCGTGAATGCGCAGGGCAAAACCCTGGTTGCACAGGACCCGTAAATCCCGGCGGATGGTCTGGGTGGACACCCGGAAATGCCGGGCAAGCGGTTCCACATAAATGACATTTTCCCGGCGGATCATTTCCACCATCCGGGCCTGACGGTCCGACAGGGGCATGACATTTTTTTGTGTAACAGAATTTATTTGGGCAGGGTTCATGTGAACATTTTCCTGGTTTCTGCCATAATCCACAGCCTGCAATTTCATACGATATGTTTGTTTGAATTTCGTTAAGGCGATATTTGTTTTCTGTTAGTTTTCATTTGAAAATATCGCGCTGTCCGTAATCTTCCCTAACAATTTGATTTTTCTAACAAAAATTTAATAAAACCCTAATTATTTCTTGACAAATGCCATTGCCGCAGGTTACATCGTAAAAATCATGGGCATCACCATACCGCAGGATATGTAACTACGGCTGGCTGAAGATTCATTTTGAATCTGTTTTTATAATTTTATTATTTTATCAGGAGGTAATATCATGAAACTTGTTCCCAAAGGACTGACCCCGGGAAATCTGGCCATCGGTGCAGGGGTTGTGCTTCTGGCCCCGGTAGTAATTCCGGTTATCGGCAGCATTGCCAAACCCATTGCCAAATCCATCATCAAAGGGGCCTTGATCAGCTACAAGGCCGGCGGATGGCCTCACGATCGTAGTACCAGTGCACCGGCATCGCGAGCGCGTCGCCGATGAATAGGCCCCAGAGCGCGTTCTCGACCCGCACCCGTACTCGCCTGTCCATGCATGACCCCCGTG
>JAWOEP010000368.1:0-3556 GCA_046482705.1 Desulfotignum sp. | reverse complement strand
GAAACCACCCCCGGTTTTTCAGGTATTTTCAGTGTATCCGCCGCAGCGTCAATTTTTTGTTCTGATACAAGGCTGAAAAAATCATCAATACCGGAGCGGTTGGTTCCCCAGATGCACCAGGCCTGGCCGGGCAGGGCCTCAAACCGGCTGATATACAAATTTTTTGTTCTGGCATTAATTATTTTCATGCCCCCCATTCAACCAGGAACCAGCCCTGATGACAAGGCAAAATCACGGTACACAAAGATTTCATCTTGTTGCCGCAATATGGTATAACCCCACGGGAAAGGTGACAAAAGCCATATGAGACATAGGAGGCAAAAAAATTACCATGAACAGTGTTTGCGGAAAACGGATTTATGTGGATATGGATGATGTACTGTCCAGGACAACCGACACCTATGCACAGATCATTGCCCAGGAGTTCGGCAAACAAGCCCGGTTTGAGGACCTGGTCTCTTTTGATCTGAAAAAATCCTTTGGCCTGACCGAAACAGAATTTCACCATTTTTTCGACCTGGTTCATCAGCCGGAAGTGCTTTTGTCCTATGAACCGGTGGCAGGTGCTTTATCTGTTTTGTCCAGGTGGGCAGAGCAGGGACATCATATAGATATTGTCACCGGCAGGCCGTTTTCTGCAAAAGAGGCATCTCTGGCATGGCTGGATGCCCACAGGGTTCGCTATGCCGCGTTTACCATGGTGGACAAATATAACCGTACTGCCAATGTCCGGTCCACCGTTATTACCAAAGACCAGCTTATGCACAGACGCTATGGCCTGGCAGTGGAGGATTCCCGGGAAATGGCGATTTTTCTGGCCGACCGCCTGGCTGTGCCTGTGATATTGTATGACCGCCCCTGGAATGCGCAGTTTTTAGACCACAAAAGAATCCGGCGGGCCTGCTCCTGGCAGGAAATTACGCTTTCCCCGTATACATGCCGTCATAATCCAGGGTAGAAAGCGGTGTGGCATCAGAGTGAACCCCGGCTGTCACAACCTTTCCGATAAACAGGGTGTGGTTGCCCGGCTGGTGATGTTCCTGCACCTGTAATTCAAACCACGCCAGACAGTTTTGTAAAACCGGTACCCCTGTTTTTCCCTTCTCCCAGACAATCTCTGAAAATTTTTCCTTCGGATCAGGCCCCTTGAACCGTGCGAGCAGGTCCTTTTGTGACTGATCGATAATGTGCAGCCCGAACACCCGGCTTTGGACAATCATATCATGGGAATACCGATTGGGATGCACTGCCGCCAGAATCAGCGGCGGGTCATAAGACACCTGGGTCACCCAGGAGGCGATCATGCCGTTGATTTCATCATCTTTTTTCGTGGTCAACACATAAATGCCGTAGGTCATCTGCCCCAAGGCTGACTGCCATTGCTGTTCCATATCCTGCCCCTTATCTGTGTGTTGCAATTTTCACCTCTCTGCCCAGCTTGAACATGGCGGAAAACCGCATCACCTGTCTATCCTCTTCATCAGAAACCACTGCCTGTCCCTGCACCAGGCGGTTTTCCAGCGGTGTCACCTCTGCCCTGGCAGACAGGACCCCTTTTGTCACCGGCCCCAGAAATTCAGCGTTCAAGGAGATGGTCCCGAACCGGCTGTCTTCAGGAAGGATGCTTTTGATGGCCATGGCCACGGCAGTATCCGCCAGGGTGACAATGGCACCGCCATGGGCCATTCCCTGTCCCTGGGCCAGCTGATACACAAAAGGCATGGTCAGATAAGACCGCCCGGCATCAGCCGCGACAATTTCGATCCCCAGCAGTTTTTCAAACGGTGCACAGCTGATCCACTGATCAAGGGTGACCTGATGCGGCCCGGTATGCAATTTTTCAGTTTCCATATATTTTCTATCTCTATTGTTCATATTCCGCCATATATTCATTTGGGACTTTTATATATTGACATTTATTCAAATATTTTTCTCTTTATTTTTAAAATAAAAATCAGGTATGATGTAACTTTATATTTCAAATACTTTTATTTTGCAGGGAGTTATGATTGTGGAAGAAAATATCATTCGTTTTGCCGGCCGCATGGAGCAGCTGCCGCCCTATCTGTTCGGCATGATCAACAAGATGAAAATGGAAAAACGGCGCAGGGGCGATGATGTCATCGATCTGGGGATGGGAAATCCCATGGATCCCACCCCGGATGCGGTGATCGAAAAACTGGTGCAGGTGGCCAAGGACCCCAAATCCCACCGGTATCCGGAAACCTCGGGCATGCCCCATTTGAAGCAGGAGATCGCCAAATATTACAAGCGGCATTATGACATAGATCTGGATGCGGAAAAGGAAACCTATTTCACCATCGGCTCCAAAGAAGGGATTTCCCATCTGTGTCTGGCCATCATGGGACCGGGGGATTCCGTGCTGGTGCCGGCGCCGGCCTTTCCCATCCACATCTATGCTGCGGTCATTGCCGGGGCCAATGTCATGCGGATCCCCATTGCACCGGAGCAGGGATTTCTGGACCGGATCATCAACATCTGCGAATCCTGCTATCCCGCCCCCAAAGTACTGATGCTCAACTATCCCCACAACCCCACCGGCGTAGTGACAGATACTGCGTTTTTTGAAGAAATCGTTGGCCTGGCCAAGCGGTTCAAATTCATGGTGATCAATGATTTTGCCTATTCCATGATCACCTTTGACGGATACAAAGCCCCCAGTTTTCTGGAGGCCCCCGGGGCCAAGGATGTGGGGGTGGAGTTCGGCTCGTTTTCCAAATCCTACAACATGGCAGGCTGGCGCATCGGTTACTGCGTGGGCAATGAACAGATCGTCAAAGCCCTGGGCCAGATCAAGGGATATTTTGATTACGGCATATTTTCCGCCATCCAGGTGGCGGGCATTATTGCGCTCAGAGACTGTGATGATACCATTCCGGTGCTGGCCAAAACCTATGAAAACCGGCGCGATGTACTGTGCAGCGGCCTGTCCCGAATGGGTTGGGATATCACCCCGCCCAAAGCAGGCATGTTCGTGTGGGCAAAAATTCCGGCACCCTTTGACAAAATGGGGGCCATGCAGTTTGCCATCGAGATGATGGACCGGGCCAATGTGGCGGTGGCCCCGGGCACCGGATTCAGTGAAGAAGGTGAAGGCTACCTGCGCCTGGCCCTGGTGGAAAATGAGGAGCGGCTGCGCCAGGCAATGCGGCAGATGAAAAAAGCCATGGATGCCCTGGCAGCAGAATTATAAACAAAAAGACCTGATATCCGCATCTTTTTTCCGGGATATCAGGTCGTTTTGTTACAGGTTTTATTCACAAAGGGGCTTTAATAATCCAGAGAAGATACCTCCAAGGCGTGTTTCTGGATAAAGTTGCGCCGGGGCTCCACCTCTTCTCCCATGAGCAGGGTGAATATTTCGTCCGCTTTTTCCGCATCATCGATATTCACCTGGAGCATCATGCGCTTTTCCGGGTTCATGGTGGTATCCCACAGCTGTTCCGCGTTCATTTCCCCCAGACCTTTGTACCGCTGGATGGTAACGCCTTTTTTGGCTTCTGCCATGATAAAGGCATACAGGTCGTCGATGGTG
>JAWOEP010000319.1:0-4686 GCA_046482705.1 Desulfotignum sp. | reverse complement strand
GACCACTGATCCAGTAAAGGAGAAACGCATGCCCCACGATTGTCTTTTCTGTAAAATTGTGAACAAAGAAACCGACACCCGGTTTCTATATGAAGACGACACCTATGTGGTGTTCAAAGATATCAAGCCGGCAGCCCCGGTCCACCTGCTGCTGGTGCCCAAAACCCATATCCGCAGCATCAACGACCTGGAGCCCGATCATCTTTCCCTGGTGGGTGGCCTGTTTCATCTGGCCGCGAAAATGGCCAAAGAACAGGGAGTGGACCGGTCCGGATACAAACTGCTGTTCAATGTGGAACGGGGCGGGGGCCAGGTGATCTTTCACCTCCACCTGCACCTGATCGGCGGCTGGCGCCGGTGAAAGACAACGTATGATAGAAAAAAAATTTGATATTGCTTTTATAGCCGATCTGGCCCTGAGGGAAAAGCAGATCCAGCAGAACTACCGCCCGGTGATCGCGGTTCACAAATGGTTTGCCAGACGTCCGGGAACTTTGTTCCGGGGGCTGTTGCTGTCTGAATTCGGTGACAATATCCCACTTCGGGACACGTTTTATCAATCCAGCAATTTTTCAGGTCTTCATATTGCTGATCCGTTTATGGGCGGTGGCACACCTGTGCTTGAAGCCAATCGAATCGGGTGTGATGTCACTGGGTTTGATATCAACCCCATGGCATTCTGGATCGTCAAACAGGAGATTGAGCACCTGGATCTGGCCGCTTATGCCTCAGCTGCCGCTGACCTGCGGGCAGCCCTTGAATCGAAAATTGGACACCTTTATCGAACAAGGTGTCTGTTCTGCGGATCTGAGGATGCAGATGTTAAATATTTTCTCTGGATAAAATACATCAAATGCAAAACCTGTGGAAAGAATATTGATCTGTTTCAAAAATATCTGATTGCAACAGATGCCAGACATCCAAAAAATGTGTTTGTCTGCCCTGTTTGCGGAGATCTGACGGAAACCGGTTCCAGAAAGAATCCCGGTCCGTGCCGGCACTGCTGTGCGGTTCTGCTGTCTGACGGACCGGCAAAAAGAGGGCATTGTACCTGTCATCACTGTGGAACCGACAACCGGTTTCCGGCCCCGGAAAACGGACCGCCGGACCACCGGATTTTTGCCATGGAATATTATTGCAGGGCATGTAAACCATCTCATACCGGACGGTTTTTCAAAAAGCCGGATTCCGAAGATATAAAGAAAACAATAGAGGCAGAAAAAAGATGGGAAATCATCGCTCCCCGTTTTGTTCCAGAAGACGGCATTCCCAGCGGAGATGAAACTAATCGGCTGCACCGTTGGGGATACAGGTATTACCGGGAAATGTTTAACCCAAGGCAGCTTCTGGGGCTGGAACTGTCTGCGCGACAGATTGTCCAAGTGAAGGAAGAACGGGTGCGCAATGCCCTTGCCACCAATCTGTCCGATCTGCTTCGGTACCAGAACATGCTGTGCCGTTATGATAGGAAAGCGTTGAAATCCCTTGATATTTTTTCAGTCCATGGATTTCCCGTGGGATTGATCCAATGCGAATCCAATTTTCTGGGCATTGTGGAACCTGGGCGCACCCTGTGTGTGGGCAGCGGCGGGTGGGCCAATATCATCGAAAAGTTCAAAAAAGCCAAGGCCTATTGTGATCATCCCTTTGAGGTGCAGGTTGTCGGCCGCCAAAAAAAAATCATTCCCATTGAAAAGGAATGGATCGGAGACCGGTTCAACGGGGCTGGCTGTGATGATATCCGGCGTGTTGACATCTCATGTCGTGATGCGGCTGCGACTGATCTGCCTGACAATTCCCTGGATGCGGTTTTGACCGATCCCCCCTATTTTGGAAATGTTCAGTATGCGGAACTTATGGATTTTTGTTACGTTTGGCTGAAAAAACTGGTTGGGCAGACCTCTCCTGCCTTTAATGCCGCAACAACCCGAAATGCGTATGAACTGACCGGCAATGTGGATATGGGTCGTGATTTGAATCATTTTACCCAAGGGCTTTCGGCCGTGTTCCGACGGATGGCTGCGGCCTTGAAAAAAGGATCTCCGCTGGTGTTCACCTATCACCACAACAAGCTGGACGCCTATTATCCCGTGGCCGTGGCAATTCTGGATGCGGGTCTGGTTTGCTCGGCATCACTGCCCTGTCCCGGCGAGATGGGCGGATCCATACATATCAATGGCACCGGGTCATCCATTATTGACACGGTATTTGTCTGCCGTTCCACCGGTACCATGCAGCGCAAATGGCTGGCTGATTCGCCAAGGGAAGTGGCGGAAATTGTTCAGGCAGATCTGGTCCATCTTAAGGCCGGCAATGTTAAGCCAACTCCGGGTGATATCCGGTGTATCATTTTCGGGCACCTGGTGCGCCTGGCTATCTGGTCTTTGCGGTCTCAGTGGGAAAAAGATAAACCGGTCACGTCCCGGATAACGAAAGTGGCGGCCTGGCTTCTGCAATTCGGCCGTCTGGTGGAAATTGAACAGTTTATAAAAACCGGCAAAGATACAACGATGGATGAAATATCACTGTTTGCCGTTAATGAACGTATTGAAAAATATGGAACAGAACATGCTGAAATTCCCTTTTGAAGCGAGGGCTGAAGAGGTCCTCGAGGATGTTGATGCATATGTTGACAGCGTGTTTGCCTGTCTTGAATCCGAGTTTCTGGTCATGCCAAAGGGAGCAGGATTTGTCGAGTATCCGGTTTTTGAGCGGGGATATGAGGTGTTGAAGACGGCTACCAATGGGTTTTCTCGGCTGGATTATGAGAAAATTTTTATGGTATCGGTTTCCGAGCCGATGGTTTTGGTGGTTCTGCGTGCTATGCTGGGGTTTACACCGCCGGAATGGGGGTATGTTACCACCCAGCGAACCGGGATTTCTGTTACTCAGGGGTTTGTGCGCTCCCTTGACCGGAAAATACGCATGGCCCCTGAAATTGAACTCAATATCAATGGGGTGGTCAGGGAGCGGGTGGATGCAATGATTCAGACGGCTTGTGAATTATTGTCCACAGGTGCACCGGAAGTAAAACAGGATAAATTGCACCGCTTGGACAAGGCCGACACGAAACAAGGAATTTCAAGCATCAAAAATCTTTCCAGAATCGGAGCCCCTTATGCCATGCTCCTGTATGAACGGGTTTTAGGACGGCCATTTGCCGGACACAGGGATTCGGTGAGTGATATTATCGGAGACAGTCTGGAATCCGCCATAGAAGAGGTGCTGACAAAATCCGGCATCAGTTTCCGGAAAACCAAGCGGGCTGAACGAATCGAGGGGTTTGACCAGTCACCGGATTTTATCATTCCCAGTGAATTCAATCCGCAGATCATCATAGAAGCAAAAATTACCGAGGATGACGGTACAGCCCGGGACAAGGTGACCCGTATTCAGCATCTTGGTGAACTGAGCCTTGCCGGCAGGCGTATCGACGATCCCAGGTATGAGGTGATTGCATGTATCGGAGGCCGAGGTTTCGGAGTCCGACGGGAAGATATGAAAAAGATGATTCTTGCTACCCGAGGGAAAGTGTTCACCCTCAAAACCATGGATCGTCTGGTTGAATGCACCCGTTTGAAAGAATTTCAGGCCGGGGATACTTTCATTTGAAAAAAAGATTTATTTTTTGTTGACAGACATCAAAAAGGCCTGTAGACAGATTGTTTATTAACAGGGAACAAACAGGTATCACATCAATGAAACAAATGAATACACAGTTTATGTTTAATTTTGGACGCTTCTTCTTTTTTAGGAGCGTTCATCCGGTGTGATGCTTTATTAAATAAGTAAACAAGACACATAAAGCCCCGGGTGGACACAATGAGCCACCCGGGGCTTTCTTTTTTAAGGGGCTTCGGGAAAAAATTCTTGAAGCCTTTTTGTTTTTTACAGGCAGCAAACACCCCGCCACAGGGCTGCCATTACTTTGGAGGAGAAGGTTGAAATGAAACTTGTTCTGGACAAAACGATCACACCGGACCAGGAATCCGGTGTTCAAACCCTGCTGGAAAAAGACGGCTGCATCAGCCGAACCATCACGGATACCGGTCAGAAAGTGATCGGCATTGTAAAAAAAGGCACCCGAAAACCGGATGACTATTTAGGAATACCAGGCATTGCTCAGGTTTTGCCTGTCTCCACGGCCCACAAACTGGTGAGCCGGGAGTTCAAGACCGAGGATACCCGGGTGACCATCAATAGCGTGGTGGTGGGCGGGGATCGCATTGTGGTGATTGCCGGTCCCTGTGCCGTGGAAAACCTGGACCAGGCCATGACCATCGCTAAACAGGTGAAACGGTATGGCGCGGTGCTGTTCCGGGGCGGTGCATACAAGCCCCGGTCTTCCCCCTATTCGTTCCAGGGGCTGGAGGAAGAGGGTCTGAAAATTCTGGCAAAGGTCAGAGAAGAGACCGGCCTGGGCGTGGTTACGGAGATGACCTCTCCATCCCAGGCCCCGTTGATGGAAAAATATGTGGACGCGGTCCAGATCGGGGCCAGGAACATGCAGAACTTCGAGCTGCTTAAATGCGCGGGAAAAATGAAAAAACCCGTGGTGCTCAAACGGGGGCTGGCCGCTACCATCCAGGAGTGGCTGATGTCTGCCGAATATATCGCCGCCGGCGGAAACACCGATATCATTCTGTGCGGGCGGGGTATCCGCACGTTTGAGCCTTATACCCGCAA
>JAWOEP010000313.1:0-4605 GCA_046482705.1 Desulfotignum sp. | reverse complement strand
GGGATACTCTTTTAGAACGTAAGAAAGCAGAACAAGCTTTGCGTCAATCAGAATTGCAGCAAAGGACTATTCTCAATGCCTTGCCCAATTTGGTAGCGCTTTTGGATTTAAAATACAACATAATCTGGGCTAATAAATTAGCCAGCGAAATATCTGAAAGTAAATTAAAAGAGTTAATTGGCCAGAAATGTTATCAGATTTGGGATGGGGGAGGCAGATACCGGTATAATACGGCTGCCCATGCGCACCCCCCTGATATCCCCATAGGGCATGAGCAGGGCTTTTTGTTTTTTGAAACCCACAACCTCGGCCTGGACCTCTTCCCCCTGGTCCGTCAGAATACTGCACAAGCTGCCGATACCCAGCCCCAGGCTGTCTCCTTCCGCGATCAGGCCCACCACCTGGGAGACCCGGCCTTCAGGACAAACCGTTGTCACCTGGTCTATTTTGCTGAAGTATTTTGTAAAATCACTGCGGGACAAATGGTTCATTTTCACGACCTGTCAGCATTTTTCACTGCTTCATAAACAGCCTGCAGTTTGGCTTCCGGGTCTGTTGATACGGAAGCGCTTTCTGTTTCAATACGGCAGCCCCCCCGGCGGACCATGGGGTCGGATTTTACCGCCACATGCTGGAGGGATCCCACTGCCTCAAAAAAACCGTCCTTGACCATTTCAATGTATTCGTAATCTTCCGGGTTAACACACAATTCAATTTCCTGTGGCTGGGAAAGGGTTTTCAGGGCATCCAGAACAGACAGGCGCACGATATCATCTTTGGTATCCAGGCTGGCATGAACCGCTTTTTGGGCAATTTTGAACACCAGTTCCAAAAGCTGCTGCTCATGGGCATCCACCACATCGTCCAGGGCAGTATCCACGGCTGACAGGGATTGACGCAGGGTATTCAAAATATCTGCCGCCTCTTTTCCGGCGGCTTTTTCTCCTTTTTTAAAACCCTCTGCCTCCCCTTTGGCAAATCCATCAGTCTCTCCTTTGGCAAATCCTTCTTCCTGCCCCTTTGCAAGTCCTTCTTTTCGGCCTTTTTCAAACCCCTTTTCATACCCTTCAGAACGCCCTTTTTCCAGTCCCTCCTCATACCCTCTGGCAAATCCCTGCTCAGCTGCCGTCTCTTCCAGGGAAGTGGAAACAACTTGTTCAGAATCACCTTCGTGACTGCCGGATTCCTCGTTTTTTCTGGTTTCACCGGCAGTTGCGGATGCCTGAACTTTTCCGGGTTTTTGCTTTATGGCAAATAATGGTTTAAACGGATCATCTTTTTTTTTTTTGTCTTCCACTGAATAAAGGGCTTTGAAGTCCTCTGATTCTTTTGTTTCAAATTGTGATGGATCAAACAGCAGGGTGAAGCGGTCATAATCCGGATCTGTATCATCACTTCTTTGTATTATTTCTGCATCAAAACTGTCAAGGGACCTGATATCAACAGGGGTGAATGCATCATTTTTCTCATCAGACAAGGACATCATCTTTTCCTTTACCCAGGGTTATGGTGCCGTCGGCCTCCAGCTCTTTTGCAGCCCTGACAACTGCCTGCTGTGCCTCTTCAACTTCGGTCAGCCGGACAGGACCCATGGCTTCCAGATCATCTTTGAGCATCTCCCCTGCCCGCTGTGACAGGTTTGAAAAGATTTTTTCTTTCATCTCTTCAGTGGCGGTTTTCAGTGCATAGGTCAATTGCTGGCCTTCCACCTTCTTGAGAATTTCTCTCATGGCTGTGTCATCGATATTGGTGAGATCTTCAAATACGAACATCAGGTTTCTGATTTCATTTGCCATTTCCGCATCATCTTCTTCCACATATTCCATTATGGCATCTTCTGTTGCTTTGTCCACCCCATTGATGATATCCACCAGAACCTGAAGCCCGCCGGCCTTGCCGCCGGGACCCACTGCACCGCTCAATTCCATTTTCAATGCCCGGTCCACATCCCGGACAACATCTTCGGAAATCTGCCCCAGCTTTGCTATTCTCAAAGATATATCCCCCTTTTTTTCCTCGGGCAGGGTCATGAGAATTTCCGAAGAAATTTCCGCAGGCATATGTGCCAGAATCATGGCAACGGTCTGGGGGTGTTCCCCTTCCACATATCCGGCAAGGGTTGCCACATTGACATTCCGGCTCCAGATAAAGGGTTTGTCCTGTTTCTTTTTTTCCAAATCTTCCAGAATCGCCCTGGCCTGCTTATCCTCCATGGTGCGGGATACCACTGTCTTGATAAAGGAATCCCCCTCCACAATCATTTTGGTATCCCCTTCAAACCGTTCCACAAAATCAATGGAAACCGCCTTGAGCATTTCAGGGGAGATATGGTTGATTTTGGACATTTCAAATACCACTTCCGATATCTCGTTGTCATTCATTTTTTCAAACACTTGGGATGCAAAATCCTCCCCCATGATCATCATGAAAATAGCGGCTTTCTGGGATCCGGATATGTTTTCAGGGTCCAATACATCAGCCATTGAAATTTACTCCTATTCTGCGTCCTTTTCACTGACCCAGGCTTTGATAATATTTATGGTTTTGGGCATATCCTTTTGTGCATAATATTTGGCTTTGTCAACAATCGGCATGTTGGCAAGGTAAGCCGCCCGTTCTGACGGGGTCATGTTGGATAAAAAATCCTGCTTCTGTTCATCGGTCATGAGCTGGAGAAATTCTTTTTGCTGTTCCCCGTCCATTCTACGGAAATCAGGTTCTTTTTCTGCTTCCTCAATCTGCTCCATGTCTTCTGGTTCTGCAAGCATATCCTGTTCCACGGTATCTTTGATATCCCGTACGGTTTTGATAATGGGACGGATCACAAACAAAAACAATACCAGCACCAGCAGCATGTTGGCAATAAGCCGGCCATATTCTTCCTGGACCATGCGCCAGCCGGTGACAGGGGGTTTTTCCTGATCCAGATCAGCAATGGAGGCGAACGGAAATGATTCCATGGAAACCTGGTCGTTTCTTTCTTCATTGTATCCCATGGCCCGGATAACGATATTTTCAAACTGCTGCATTTCCGCATCCGACCGGGGGACATACTCCCGTTTCCGGTTGCCCTGGTCATCGGTCCGGTATTCATATTTGCCGTCAATGACCGCTGCCACGGAAAGCCGGTTGAGCACGGCCATGGGCTTTGTGGTTTCCTGTATCCGCCGGCTTATCTCATAGTTTACCGTGTCATCACTTTTTTTGATCCGTTCCGTGACCCCTTCATCCGGCGGGTCTTCTTCCACAATGGGGTTGACACTGGAGGGAATGCCTTTGTCCTCGCTAAACTGCACCACCTGCTCGGCCTTGTTTTTTCTGCTGCGTATAAATTCTTCACCCCGTTCAAACGGGTCATATATTTCCTCATTGATGTTGTTTTTGGAAAAATCCATTTCCGAAATCACCCGGACAATGGCCTTGTCTTTGCCCACAATACGCTCCAGCATGGTCTGGATTCTGCGGGTCAGGTTTTCCTCGAACCGCACCTTATACTGGTACTGGGCATCTGCCAGGTTTTCCGCATCAATTTTGGCCTGCTCTTCTTCTGATTTTCCTTCAAACAAAATGCGGCCGGCAGTATCCACGATGGTTACCAGTTTGGGGGTCAGGTCCTGGACCGAGCTTGCCACCAGATGGGCAATGGCCTCAACCTCTGCTTTTTCAAGATCTTTGATAAGTTCCAGCAGGATGGATGCGGACGGCTCTTTGGTCTCTTCGACAAAAACAGATTCCTTGGGCAGAACAATCATGACCCTGGCGGTTTTCACCTCATCAAATGCAGCAATGGTGCGGGCCAGTTCTCCCTGCAGCGCCCTTTTTTTGTTGATTTTCTGTACAAATTCCGTGGTGCCGAACTCTGTTTTATCAAAAATTTCATACCCCACCCCGCCG
This sequence comes from Desulfotignum sp., assembly GCA_046482705.1. Lineage (GTDB taxonomy): Bacteria > Desulfobacterota > Desulfobacteria > Desulfobacterales > Desulfobacteraceae > Desulfotignum. The sequence continues at coordinate 711 of JAWOEP010000313.1, read as the reverse complement.
CCTTTGGGAATGCCCTCCTTTGCCATGGTAAGCCGCACATCATATACAAGGGCTTCGGGCACCATAATGGTGGTTCCATCCCCGGTAAGGCTATAGGGGATATTGTTTTCCTTGAGCTTGTCCACCACAAGTGCGGCATCTTCTTTGGTCAATCCACTGTAGGCGGTCTTGAGCTGGGCTTTGTTGGCCCATATGAACATGGTGGTAAATCCGGCAACCACTGTCATGGCCAGAATACCCAGGGCAATTTTACGGGAAACAGGCAGTTCCCTCAGTGTGGTGATGATTTTTTCAATAACAGGATTCATACGGCCTCTTTTCGCACCTATACCTGCATGCGTTTGATTTCATCGTATGCAGTCATGGCCTTGTTGCGCACCGCGGCCAGCAGTTTGAGGGAAGTGCTGGCCCTGCCCAGGGCCAGCATCCCCTCATGAATTCCCATCTCTCCTTTGATAACGGCCTGAACAGCGTCATCTGCCGTATGCTGCCGGTCATTTACATCTGATACAGCCGCCTTGAGTCTCTGTGCAAATGCCGGGTCCCGTCTGTGCACCCGGCTGCTGACCGGTTCCATATGCAGGCTGATCCTGTTGTCGACCCCTTTGATATCTGCCACAACGCCTCCTTATCGTTATAGGAAAGTTTTAAGTTTTAAGCTAACAGCTAAAAGCTAACAGCTAAGAGCTAAAAGCTAACAGCTAAAAGCTA
>JAWOEP010000283.1:0-8885 GCA_046482705.1 Desulfotignum sp. | reverse complement strand
GTGCGGGTCCAGTCCAGAATGACTTTTCCTGATTCTCCGGACCGCATGGCGGCAAACCCCTGTTCAAACTGTGTATACGGGAACCTGTGGGTGATCAGGGGGGTGATGTCCAGACCGCTCTGGATCATGGATGTCATCTTGTACCAGGTTTCATACATCTCCCTGCCGTAAATGCCCTTGATGGTCAGCATATTGAACACCACCGTATTCCAGTCAATGGCGGTCTCATCAGGCATGATCCCCAGCATGGCTATTTTTCCGCCATGGCACATGTTTTCCAGAATGGTATTCAGGGCTGCCGGGCTGCCGGACATTTCCATGGCCACATCAAACCCTTCTTTCATGCCCAGTTCTTTCTGGGCATCTGCCACCGACTGTCTGGTGACATCCAGGGCCAGGGTGGCCCCGGCCTGCCTGGCCAGATCCAGGCGGAAGGGGTTGAGATCGGTCACCACCACATACCGGGCACCGCTGTGCCGGGCAATGGCGGCAGCCATGCACCCGATGGGACCGGCCCCGGTGATGAGGACATCTTCGCCCAGCACATCAAAGGAAAGTGCGGTATGGGTGGCATTTCCCAGCGGATCAAAGCAGGCCAGGGTTTCCAGGGGGATGGCAGTATCGCAGTACCAGACATTGGTGACCGGAATGGCCAGAAACTGGGCAAACGCCCCGGGCCGGTTGACCCCCACCCCTTTTGTGTCCCTGCACAAATGCCGGCGGCCGGCCAGACAATTGCGGCAGTGTCCGCACACCAGGTGGCCCTCCCCGGAGACCAGGTCCCCTTTTTTAAAATCAGCCACATGGGACCCCACTTTTTCAATGGTACCCACAAATTCGTGGCCGATGTGCATGGGAACGGGAATGGTTTTTTGGGACCAGCTGTCCCAGTTGTAGATATGGACATCTGTACCGCAGATGGCGGTGCGCAAAATTTTTATCAACACCTCGTTGTGTCTGATTTCCGGCACCGGCACATCCTGGAGCCACAGCCCCGGTTCCGGCTTTGCCTTGACAATTGCTTTCATGGTCTGCTGCATGGCACGCTCTCAATGGTTTCGATATTTGCTGTTCTTTGTTTCAATAATACAGCGGCAATGCATCCGGGTCCACCCCTTTTTGCCGCATGAAATCATCCATGTTTTTCAATACACCCGGATCAATGGCAGGGGCCTGGTATCCGGCCAGCATCTTTTCTCTGGTATCCTGGATATTTTTCAACAGTTTTTCTGCCGGCGACATGCCCATGAGGTTGCCCCGCAGGGCCACTGCAGGATTCCAGGTATGGGTTCTGCATTTTTTCATGGTATCCATGGTGGTTAAAAACAACCCCCCGGGGCCCACTGACTGAATCAGATCAAAATTCAGGGTATGGTCATCAATCACCATATCGTCCATGTAAAACTGGATCATCTGGATAATTTCCAGATCCATGATGAATTTTTCAAAGGAGATGGCACCGAAACTGTCCAGGATGCCGGCACTGTGCACAATCAGGCTCACCTGATTTTCCATGGCTGTAAACATGGAGATCATACTTTCATATCCAGCCTGGGCAGACAAGTTTCTGGCATCTGTTACAGCCCCGCCGGCCCTGCTGGGCAGGCCGTAATACCGGGCCAGGGCTGCACAGTATTTTGCCTGAAGTGCATATGCCGGAGACCCGATGGAGATATTGCCTGATTTCATGTCCGACCCGTAGCACTGGAGACCGAAAATCACCGGGGTGCCGGGATTCAGGATCTGGGCAATCATGACAAGGCCCAAGGCCTCGGCCGCTGCCATGGCCACATTGCCGGCCAGGTCAATGGGGCCGGTGGTGCCGGCTGCCACCCCCGGAGAGATGATCACCGGCTGGTGATACTTCCCTGCCGCAGACAGGGCCGAAAGTCCGGTTTCATCCACCTGGAGCGGGCTGACCGGGCTGATCATGGTGAGTATCCGGGGAGTCTGGGCAAGGTGCTGCATGCCCCCCAGGCGGATGGCTGCCAGGGCCATGATATCTTCCATCCGGTCCCGGCTGCACTGTATCCCGAAAATACATTTATCCGAATACTTCAATGCCGCATACATCATGGCCAGGTGGCTGTGGTGGGCTGCCACATCCGAAGGCTGGGCCAGGATGCCGCCGTTGATCCTGAAAACAGGACTGGCATGCACCAGCTTCACAAGATCCACATGGTCCTGGAAAATCGCATCCCGCATGTTCCCGTCCGGATCCATGATGCACGCACAGCCGTATCCGGCTGCAATCTTTGATGCCCCCCTGCCGATGGGTATGTCATGAATCGGATTGATGCCGTGGAGGGTAAAGGTATCCGGTGCCTGTGCCAGCAGTTCAGGAATCTGGTCCGGAGAAAACACCACCCGGTCATCTTTGATGCAAAGGCCCTTGTCCGCCAGCAGCGCCAGAAAAGGCCTGCTCAAAATCCGTATCCCGATGTCAGCCAGAATCTTTTTTGCCATCTGATCCAGTTTATCAAGTTTTTCCCGGGGAACTGATCCGGTCATAATGCATTCTTCCGTTATTAAGGTTTATTGCAGCAGCCCAATTTTTACCTGTTCCGGGTGAGTTCCCTGACACCGGCATCCCGGATTTTTTTCATTTCAGCCAGGACATCATCAGGCAGTGCTGCCACCTTGTGATGGTCCAGAATATCTTCCAGGCGTTCCTGGATGCGCCGGGCCATGTCGTTTTCCCCTTTGGCCTGCCAGGTTTCATAGGGTTCTCTGGCAAGCAGCCGGGATCTCCACACTGCAGTGCGGCAGTGGTCCAGGGTATGCCTGTGGGCCAGAAAATGCCCCCCCGGCCCGATATCGGCAATGACCTGCCGGCCGATGGTCTCCGCATCCACCCGGATGCCTTCCATGAACTTTTTTGCCATGCCCACGGCCTCGTTACCCAGCACCAGCTGGGCTGCCGAGCAGACCATGGCCTGGTCCAGGTATCCCACATCATGGATGAGGTTCAGCCCGGAAAGGGCCTGGGTGATAATGGAAAACCCGCTTTCAAGACCGGCCTGGGCATCCACCACCTTGGCATCGCTGCACCCGGCATATCCCCAGGTGGGCAGGCCGAATGATTGTGCCACTTCCGCCTGGGCAGAGATCCCGAGGCTCATTTCCGGGTACCCCACCCCGAACACCCCGCTGCTCATATTCAGAATCTGCACATTGCCGCTCAGGCACACCGGGCACCCCGGTTGACGCAGCTGGGACAGCACAAGGCACATGAGGGATTCCGCCGTGATCAGGGTAATGACACCTGCCATGGTCATGGGACCTGTGGCCCCCATCTGCACGGCCGGGCCCGGAACCTGCGGAATAAAATGGTCTGCTGCCGCAAAAATCCGGTCCACGGTCTCTTCCGGCTGTACCAAAGGGGAGATGGGCTCAGGATAAAGGGCCAGAAAAGGTTTTTGGCGCAGCCTGTCCATGCCCCCGGCCACCCGGGCTGCCATCTCAATCACCAGCCGGGTGCCCGGGCCGGAATATCCGATAAACACAATGGGCTTGGTGGTGTTGGTCACCACTGCCTCGAATTCATACAGATCCGCGGCAATGGGGGGCACATCCTGGCATGATCCCATGGGCATCACCCAGTCGATATTTTCACAGGCATCTGCCACCTTTGCCCCGATGCCGATATCTGCCACCGTGGTGGGATGAATTTCTTCTGTCCTGGCATCCTTGGTTCTGGGGCTGCCCGTGGAGGTGCCGTAGTAGCTTTTGCGCCCCTCCACTTCCAGTGCCCGGTTCCCGTTTCTGTCGTACAGGGTGAATCCATTGGGGGCTGTGGTCAGACACTGCTTGACAATAAATTCCGGCACCCTGACCAGGTGCCCGTCCACGACAGCTCCGGCTTTTTGCAGCATCTGTCTGGCTTCTTTGTGCAGTACCCTGAAACCCACACTGAACATCAGGTCAAAGGCAGCCCGCCTGATCTCAAATATCTGGTCATCGCTTAAAATCCGCATATACGGCTGCCGGGCCTGTGTGGCGCCTGAATTGATCATGCACTCCTCCTTTGCCTTGAAAGCTGTATGTGAACAGTATTTTCTGATGCCGGCAATACCACAAAAACAGCAGCACCACCAGACCATGGCAATGAATTTTTTTCATCTATCTGGAAACCAAAAAAAGATGGATGGGAAAAAAAAGCAGGATCGGGGGTTTACAGGGCTTTGGGAAGTTTTTATACTACTGTTATGAAATTTTATGCTGTCGCTGCCGGTCGCACCACCGGCATTTTTACATCATGGCCCGAGGCACAGGCCCAGGTTACCGGATTTCCCGGTGCTGTTTTCAAAAGCTTCAAGACAAAAAAAGAAGCCGAAGCCTTTCTTGCAGATCCGGTTCTGGGTACAAAACCAGGTACCGCCAAAAAACAAAAAAATTCTGACCTGACAGACAGACCTGATGTACACACATATCCCAAAGGAACCATTGTTGTTTACACCGACGGCAGTGCCATCGGCAACCCCGGACCCGGCGGCTACGGGGTGGTGATTCAGACGGAAGAAGATGAACCGGCCCGGGAATTATCCGGAGGATGCAACCACACCACCAACAACCGCATGGAGATGACGGCGGTAATCAAGGCCCTGGAAACCCTTGAAAGGACCAGCCGCCCTGTGGTGCTGCACTCTGACTCGAAATATGTGGTGGATGCCCTGAACAAGGGGTGGGCACAAAACTGGCACAAAAGAAACTGGCACAAATCCGACGGAAACCCTGCCTTGAATGCTGATTTGTGGCAGCGGCTGCTGCCCCTGTCACAGGCCCTGGATGTGCGGTTTGTATGGGTCAGGGGTCACAGCGGCAATCCTTTGAACGAACGCTGCGATATCCTTGCCAATACAGCAGCCCGGCGGATCAGTGCACGCGAATAAAAGGATAAAAACCAGTCTTGTATACTTGCTACCTGATATAGGCAGGGGTGAGGGTGTTTTCAGGAGATGCAAAAAAATCAGAGGAAAAAAGTGCAGGCCGGGCCAGGGCAGCGGCACTGATGTGGTCCATGTCCGGATGTGCCAGACAGGCCTGACCCCGGGTCTGCTCCAGGATCATATCCTGGTAAGCCCTGGCCCCGGACCCGGCGAACACGGCATCCGGGGATCGGGCCAGGGATATGGCCTGTTCCGGAGCGCAAACCGTTTCAGGTGATTTGTACACCAGCTGCCCTTTGTCAAAATGGTATACCGCGCAATACACCTGGCTGCGCCGGGCATCCATCATGGCACACACCGGCACACCGGCATGGGCGAACCGAAAACCGATACCATCCAGGCTGGATGCACCTGCTGCAGGCCGGGATGTGGCAAAGGCCAGCCCCATTACCGTGGATATGCCGATACGCAGGCCGGTGAAGCTTCCCGGACCCCTGGCTGCCAAAAATCCGTCTATTTGTGTTAAGGCAAATCCGGCCCGATCCGGGAACACAGCAGTGATCATGGACAAAAGCCGCCTGGAGTGGGTCAGGCGGCTTTGCCAGAAAGCCTCGTACACGAGCTGTGACTGATGAAAGACAGCCAGGCTGCACCCGGGTTCAGCCGTGCTCAGGGCAAGAATGTTCACGCCTGTTTTGTCTCCTGGTCCTGTGCATCTCTTTCCGGCATCTCTTCCAGGGCAATTTCAAGCACCTGGTCCACGTCCCTGACACAGGTAAACTTTAACTTGCTTTTGATGTTTTTGGGAATATCATACAGATCTTTTTTGTTTTTTTCCGGTATGATCACATGCTTGATGCCGGCCCGCAGGGCGCCCAGGGCTTTTTCCTTGAGTCCGCCGATAGGCAGCACCCGGCCCCGCAAAGAAACCTCTCCTGTCATGCCGACTTTGTTGTTCACCTTGCGGCCGCAAAATGCCGACACCAGTGCGGTGACCATGGCGATGCCGGCGGAGGGGCCGTCCTTGGGAATGGCGCCTGCCGGCACATGGATGTGGATATCCTGGTTGTCAAAGGCATCCTTGTCAATACCCAGCCGTTCCTGATTGGATTTGGTATAGGTAAGGGCGGCCCGGGCCGATTCCTGCATGATTTCACCGATCTGGCCGGTGACCATGAGCTCGCCCTTGCCCGGGAACAAAGATACTTCAATATACAGGGTTTCTCCCCCCACCTCGGTCCAGGCAAGCCCGGTGGCAAGACCCACCTGGCTTTCCTCCTGGTCCAGCTCAGTCAGATACTGGGGCGGTCCCAGGTACCGGGTAAGGTTCTGCCGGGTGATGGCAAATTTGCCTTTTTTGCCTTCGGCAATTTTTCTGGCAATTTTCCGGCAGATGGTATCCAGTTTACGTTCCAGCTCCCGCAAACCTGCCTCCAGGGTATGTTCGGTAACAATAGATTCCATGGCATTGGGGCTGATTTTGATGGACCGGCGGATCAACCCGTTGTCCCGCAACTTTCTGGGCAAAAGGTGGGTCCTGGCAATTTCCATTTTTTCCTGGTGTGTATACCCGGGTATCCGGATCACCTCCATTCTGTCCAGCAGTGCTGAAGGAATGGTATCGGCAATGTTGGCCGTCAATATAAACATCACATTTGACAGATCAAAGGGAATGTTCAGGTAATGATCGGAAAATTCATAGTTCTGTTCCGGGTCCAGGGCTTCCAGCAGGGCGGATGAGGGATCTCCCCTGAAATCATTGCCCAGTTTATCGATCTCATCCAGCATGAACACCGGGTTATTGGTCCCGCACTGCCGCAGTCCCTGGAGAATACGGCCGGGCATGGATCCGATATAGGTTCTTCTATGGCCCCGGATTTCCGCCTCATCCCGTATACCCCCCAGAGACACCCTGTGGAATTTGCGTTTCATGGATTTGGCAATGGCCTGGCCAAGGGAGGTTTTTCCCACACCAGGCGGCCCCACAAAGCAGATGATCTGCCCCTTTTTTTTGGGATTGAGTTTGCGTACGCTCAAATATTCCAGAATACGCTCCTTGATCTTTTCCAGACCGAAATGGTTGCGGTCCAGCACATCCCTGGCCCGGCCAATGTCCAGCACATCCTTTGTGGACCGGCTCCAGGGCAGTTCCACAATGGTATCCAGGTAGGTTCTGACCACCGAGGCTTCAGATGAATCCGAATGCATCTGTTCCAGGCGTTTGAGCTGTTTTACAGCCTCCTGCTCCCCTTCCTTGGGCAGTTTGCACTTTTTGATTTTGGCCCTGAACTCCTTGAGCTCAGCCAGTTTTTCATCACTTTCCCCCAGTTCCCTGTGGATGGCCTTGACCTGTTCCCGCAGATAATAATCCCGCTGGTTTTTGGAAATTTCATCTTTGACATCGGTCTGGATTTTGGCCTGGACTGTTGACAGGGCCAGCTCTTTTGCCAGCAGATCATTGACTTTTTTAAGCCGCTCGGCTGTCTCATTGATCTCCAGCAGCTCCTGGGCATCTTCCACCCGCAGATGTAAATTGGAGGCCACAAGATCCGCCAGTTTGCCCGGTGAATCAATATGGGACAAAAGGTCTCCGATATCCCCGGACAATTCCCCTTTCAATGCCAGCAGTTTCTCACTGTTTTCCTTGACATTGCGCATCAATGCTTCAACAGCAATATCCATTTCTTCAGGCTCATGTTCCTCCAGGATCTCGATTACCACTTTGAAAAAAGAGCGTTTTTTCACATAAGACACAGCTTTTGCCGTGACAATTCCCTGTACCAGTGCCTTGATGCGGCCGTCAGGCAGTTTTATCATCTTCTGGACACGCCCCACGGTCCCGATCTCATAGACATCTTCTATACCGGGTTTTTCCACCTCTGCATCCTTCTGGGCCGTCAAAAAGATATACCGGTCATAATCCATGCATTCTTCCATGGCTTTGATGGATTTTTCCCGGCCCACAAACAGGGGCAGCAGCATATCCGTAAACACCACAATATCTCTGACCGGCATCATGGGAAGGGATCTGGGTATATTTTCGATATTGCTTTCTTTTTCTATTACTTCAATGAGATCATCAATATCAGCTTCCGCCATTCATACTCCTTTATCATTATTCAACCGGAACCTCTCCATTTTTAATTGATGTTGGGTCATCCGGTTGTAACAATTGTTTAAATCAGGTATTTATATGTGAGACTACAATAAAACAGAATTGAATTTTTACAATATCCAGGCTGAAAAATTTTCTTATTCAAGGAAACATTTACATGACAAACCAGTTTATGTGGACCCTGATACCGGCATTCATTTTCGGTGCCTGTGTGGGCAGTTTTTTAAATGTCTGTATCCACAGGATCCCGCGCAAAAAATCCATTGTATCACCCGGCTCTGCCTGTCCGGCCTGCAACAAGCCTATTCCTTTTTATGCCAATATCCCCCTGGCAGGCTTTTTTGCTTTAAGGGGGCGCTGCCTTTTCTGCCGTTCTGCCATTTCCTGGCGCTATCCGCTGGTGGAAGGCATGACAGGTATTGCCGGTGCGCTCATCTTTTGGCGCTTTGGCCTGACACTGGAAGCAGGGGTCTGGTTTTTCTTTGTGGCCACCCTGCTGCTGGTATCTTTCATCGATCTGGATTTCCAGATCATTCCGGACTGCATCAGCATTCCCGGGATTTTCCTGTTCAGTGTCCTGGCATATTTTATTCTGGAAATGCCATTATCCGCCATAGTTTACGGTATTCTGGCCGGCGGCGGCATCTTGTATGCTGTGGCCCTGGTGTATTATCTGGTGCGCAGGCAGGAGGGTATGGGAGGGGGCGACATCAAGCTGCTGGCCATGATCGGGGCGGCCACGGGCGTTCCCGGCGTGTTTTTCACCCTTTTTGCCGGATCCGTTCTTGGCACCATTGCCGGCGTAACCGCAATGCTGATCACCCCGAAAAACAGCGGACAGATGAGGATCCCTTTTGGTCCGTTTCTGTCAGCCGGGGCCG
>JAWOEP010000240.1:0-3317 GCA_046482705.1 Desulfotignum sp. | reverse complement strand
GACACTGGCATCTGTGGCAGCTGCGGTGGCCACACTTTCCAGGCACTGCTGCAATGCACTGGATTCTCCTATTATCCCCGTTCTTACCAGGGGAACTGTGGTCCTGGTATGCTGCTTTTCCCGGTGGTACTGGATGGCCCGGTTTATGGACAAGGATACATCATCCAGCAGAAAGGGCTTTTGGATATAATCCCAGGCCCCGTATTTAAAAGCCAGTCTGGCGCCCCTGGCATCACCGGTTCCTGTGATGATGATGATTTCCGGTGCTGTGTCTGATGCCGTGAACTCCGGCAACAGGTCCAAACCATTGCCGTCAGGCAGTTCAAGATCAAGCAGGACCAGATCACATGCATGGGAAAAAAACAGTGAACGTGCCTGTTCCAGGGTGTGGGCCTTGTGACACTGGTATCCCATACGGGCCAGCAGTTTGGAAAAAAACAGACAGATTTTCTCATCGTCATCAATGACCAACACTTGAATCATTGGGTTTTCTCCTTTTGCCTGCACGTTTTCAATGCCTTGTTTACAATGGCTGACAACTCACTGGCGATCATGGGCTTCATGATCATGGCAAAGATATGACAGTTCTCAACCAGATCGGTTTTCAGTCCTTCACTGAATCCTGTACATAAAATTATGGGAATATTCGGACAGATGCGCTTAATCTGTTGCGATAATGCAAGGCCGTCCATTTTCGGCATGGCCAGGTCAGTGATGACCAGATCAAACCCGTCAGGGTCTTGTGCAAGCATGTCAAGGGCTTTTTGCCCCCCTGAAACGCCGGCCACCCCATACCCGAGTTTTGCCAGCACCTTTGATGTCCAGGCCACAATGGATGGCTCATCATCAACGACCAAAATGCTGCCTTTGCCTGTTATCAGGGCTGCCCGGGTCAGGGTGATTTCCTGATCTGCATCAGGTCTTTTTTCCGGGATCAGGACCTGGAAGGTGGTTCCTTTTCCCGGTTCGCTGTACACCGAGATATCACCTTTCAGATCCTTGACGATACCATAAACAGTGGACAACCCCATTCCCGTCCCTTCACCCCTGCGCTTTGTGGTAAAAAACGGTTCAAAGATCTTTTCCGCCAACGCTTCGGGAATACCGCACCCTGTATCGGAAATCAGGATCTTTACGTATCGTCCGGAACTGATATTTTGGGTCTGCAGGATTTCATCCGTGTGAACGACCACGGATGTGATTGTTACATCCAGGGTTCCACCGGTTTCTTTCATGGCATGGACGGCATTGGTCAAAAGATTCATGATCATCTGGTGAATCTGGGTGGGGTCCGCCAGAACCGCCACATCTTTTTCCATGATTTTTTTCCTGATATCGATGTCCGGGGGAGCAGACGCCTTTATGAATTTCAGACATTCCTTGACCAGGGGAACAATTTTGATGACCTGGTGCTGGACGTCGGCCTTTCGGCTGAAAGTCAGGATATGCTGGACCAGATCCCTGGCCCTGAGGCCGGCTGTCATAACCTGATCTAAACTGCCGAGGGCTTCGGGATTATCAGACAGATCCAGTTTGGCAAGTTCTGTAAACCCGATGATGGAAGAAAGGATATTGTTGAAATCATGGGCAATCCCCCCGGCCAAAGTGCCTAAGGCTTCCATCTTCTGGGTTTGTTTCATGCGCTCTTCCAGGCGTTTTCTTTGTGTTATATCCCTGGAGGTACCCAGTATCCGGTCCGGGCTGAAGTTTTCATTTCTCAAAAACCGGGCAACGCTTTCCACCCAGACTGTTGTTCCGTCTTTATTGAACATCTGCAATTCAAGTGACCGCATGCGGTCTGGGGCTGCATCCGGGTCATCCTCCTGTGCAAGCTCTGCTGCAATGACCGCTTTGATTTTTTTTACGGATGCCTCACCCATGTAGTCGCTGATATTCAGCTGCAGGAATTCTTCAGCGCCATACCCCAACAGGTTTTCTATGGCCGGGCTAACATAAGATATTTCCAGGTTGTCCGTCTGCATAATCCAGATAACATCAGTGGCGTTTTCAGCCAGAAGCCGGTACCTTTCTTCGCTCCGGCGCAAATCCTCGTCATTCAGCTGCCTGGCTTTTTCAGCCAGATTTTTCTTCTGATCGATCCTGATCACCTGCCGGGAAATATAAAAAGACATGAGGATGATCAGAAACAGCATACCGGCAAATATCAGTATCAGCTGCCGGGTGATGGCATTGATCTCTTTTGTTATATCGTCCATATAGATACCGGTGCCGATGATCCAGTCCCATGGCCCAAACCCTTTGACATATGACATTTTCGGAGCAATTTTCTCAGGCATGTCTTTCCACTGCCAAGAATAATTGACATATCCTTCCCCGTTCTCCTTGACGGTCTGCACCATTTCCACAAATGGATAATTTCCCGCAGAATCTTTGATACGGATCAGGTCCTCTCCGTCAAGCTCCGGTTTGAAAGGATGCATGATCATGAAGGGATGCATATCATTGATCCAGAAATAGTCCTTCCCCTGAAGACCGTACCGCAGGTTGCGTATGCGGTCGACAGCTTTTTGCCTGGCGGCTGCCCGGGTCATTTCCCCCTGCCTGATTCTGGATTCATAATCAGCCAGCAGGCTGACGGCGCTGTTGGTCAACTGGCGGATGGTCTCTTTTTTCTGATCGAGCAAATGGCTTTCATGCCGGGGAATAAAAACCAGGAACATACCCAATGCAAAAATAATATAGGTGACATACAGGGGGATCAGGATGCGGAGGACGTCGGATAATGGTTTCTGGTAAAACAGTGTATCAATGATATCATTTTCTCCAGTTCATGAAACCGTTTTCCAATTCTTCATAGTGGGTTTCACTGTCATATCAGGCCCTACCAAATGTCCGAAAGATGCATTTTTTGATGTTCCAAATATTCTGGGTGAGAATACAATTTTTGACTTTAATTGAGCACATCTCGCAGTAAGATGCAGCAGCTTTGCAAAACTCAACAATCTTGCAATACTTAATTCCATAAAAACTTAACCATCCTTTCGATATCATTGATTCTTGCAGAAAACAACCATATCTTCATATTATCTTTTAAAGCGCCACCCGACTCCACATAAAATTTTATTTCTACACCGAAAAGCGCCTCATCACCAAAGCATTTATTCTTGACAGAACCTCACTGCTGCCATAAAAAACCCAGGAGTGCATATTCGCCGGCGCAAGACCTGGTTGATCATTACATGCTTCAGAATCATGACAAAGGCATACTGATGGCTGACCTGTGCCAGCAGCACCAGGCAGGATCCAAAGAATGCGGCCGAAGAATTTTTCCCAAGGAGGTTTGAAAAAACACGACA
>JAWOEP010000232.1:0-3944 GCA_046482705.1 Desulfotignum sp. | reverse complement strand
ACCGCACGTGGAAAGAACATTGTCCATTATCAAACCCGACGGGGTTGCCAAAAACGTCATCGGTGATGTCATCAAGCGATTTGAAACAGCAGGCATCAAAATCGCTGCCATGAAAATGCTCCAGCTGACCAAAACCCAGGCCCAAGGATTTTATGCTGTGCACAAAGAACGCCCCTTTTTCGACAGCCTCACCGATTTCATGACCTCGGGTCCCATCGTGGTCATGGTTCTGGAAGGCAAAGATGTGATCGCAAAAAACCGCAAACTCATGGGTGCCACCAATTTCAAGGAAGCAAAAGAGGGCACCATCAGGCGGGACTATGCCACAGACATTGAAAAAAATGTGGTCCACGGATCTGATGCCCCGGAAACCGCAGCCTTTGAAATATCCTTTTTTTTCAACAATCTGGAGATCCAGGTCCGGTAAATCCGCTGCAAAGAAAGGTCGGTGTGAATCAATCCGGCGGGTGGGATCTGACCGGAAACATTTTGGACCCTCCCACCAACCCATAAGCGCATCATCCACAAGCGCAGCCGCAGGTTTTCGGCTGCGCTTTTATTTTTTTATCACCCAAAGAAACGGCCGACAGGGGATTTTACATATCCCCCTATACCGCCGATACGCATGTATTCATGGAACCAGCAAGTCAAAGCCGGTGGTATCATCGGATTAATATTCACGTGGGTTCATATTTCCGGTGCGGTAGCCATCCATATCCAGGCTCACAAAGGCAAATCCCAAATTTTTGAGGGCTGCTGAAATCTGCTGCCGCATATTGACCATAGGCTTTATGGACCCTTCATCTGTTTCAATGCGGGCCAGACTGCCGTGGCAACGCACCCGGACATGGACAAAGCCCAGGGATTTTATAAAGGCTTCTGCCTGTTCAATCTTCTTAAGGGCTTCAGCGGTTATGGGATCTCCACACGGAATCCGGGTGGCCAGGCAGGACTGGGCAGGCAGATCCCATGCAGACAGGCCCATCTGCCTGGAACAGATCCGGATCTGCTGCTTTGAAAACCCGGCATCCAGCAGCGGGGATCCAAATCCCAGTTCCACGGCAGCCTGCATGCCCGGCCGAAAATCCGCCATATCATCTGTGTTCACCCCGTGCACCAGATGGGCTATGCCGGCCTTGTCTGCAGCATCTTTTATCAGGGAAAACACCATTTTTTTGCAATGATAACAGCGCTCAGGAGAATTTTCCCTCACCCGGGGCGCGTTCAGGATATCGGCATCCAGAACCTGGTGGTCCACCCCCAGGTCCTGAGCCATCTGCCTTGCCCGCCGGATCTCCTCTCTGGGCACAAATGCTGAATCCACGGTCACCGCCACCAGCCGTTCCAGGCCGGATGCCGCTGCCACCGCCAGAAGAAAGGTTGAATCCACTCCACCGGAAAAGGCCAGGGCAGCAGTTTTCAGATTCTTTAATCCGGCTTTGAGCACCGGTATTTTTTCATCACACACCCGGTATTGCGTTTCTTTTACCATGGATACCTCTTTACCAGATTTCATTTGCCGGGATCAAGTCTGCATCTCACATGTATGGCAAATAACCAAAAATTTCTTGACACGTATAGGCCTTTGGTGTATATACCCCGGACATTCAGTCATGGTGGGTGATCGTCCAATGGCAGGACTACGGACTCTGACTCCGTCAATCTAGGTTCGAATCCTAGTCACCCAGCCAATCATATCAAGGGTTTTCAGCTTCGGTTGACAATCCTTTTTTGTTTTTTAGGTGTTTATCATGATCCAGGCGATAATCATTGCCGGTGGTTCCGGCCCGAGCCTCCGGCCCATGTCCAGAAAACACTGTTCTGAGAATCAATATCAACATGTGAGTGACATGTTACTGGGTTGTATGGTATTGACTGACCAATCATTTTGTATTACATAGTGTATTACGGAGGTGATAATATGATAACTTTAAGATTGGATCCAAGCTTAGAAGAGGCGATCAATACAACGGCAAAAAACCTTGGGTTAACAAAATCGGATTTAATCCGGCAAAGCCTTATTGAATATCTCGAAAAGCTCAACAAACCAAATGCCTGGGATATAGGCCATGACCTATTTGGTAAGTTTGCAAGTGGCGAGGGGAACTTGTCTGTTGATCGAAAAAAGCTTTTGAGAGCAAAAATAAAGGCAAAACGAGGATGAAAAAAATCTTAATCGATTCCGGTCCTTTGATTGCTTTGTTTGATGCATCAGACAAGCATCATAAAAAAACAGTTCAATTTGTAAAAGATAACAAATACCCATTAATCACAACCATTGCTTCAATAACAGAGACGCTGCACCTCTTGGATTTCAACTCCAATGCCCAACTCGATTTTTTAGAATGGGTTGGCAGAGGTGGAGTTGAAATCCACAACATCAGCAACAGGGATTTTAATCGTTTGATGGAATTAACCAAAAAATATCAGGATTTACCAATGGATTTTGCAGATTCATGTCTTGTTTACCTAGCCGAGCAACTCGATCTCAATACAATAGCAACAATTGATAGAGATTTTACCATATACCGAATTAAAGGCAGAAGGAAATTCAAAGTAATTCTTTCCTAGCTTCACGATGCCCCTGACTGAAGTGATATAAGCGGGTATGCATCACGATATTGCTTCGTTTTTTATGCTGTTCCGTCCCGCAGCAGGCGGGAAACAAATTCTTCCGGTGTTTCAGCAGGCAGAGAACAGGTGCCGCTTTCACATACATAGGCAGTGGCCCTGCCATGGGCTGCTTTTTTTCCGGCAGCCAGGGGAATGATTTCTGCATTGGCAGCAGCCTGTTTTTCATCTGCAGCCACCAGAATCCGGTTGGGAATAAACTGCTCTCTGAATTTGTCTAAAAAGGGCATTGCTGCATCAGGGTTCTCAGGGGGTGTGATCAGAATAATTTCCGCTGGTGTATCAAAATAATAATCCATGGCCAGAAGCATTTCAGACAAAGCAGAAGGGGTATCGGTCAGCCGTTGACAAAATGCTTTAAACAGGTTTTTCACCCGCCTCCGGAACTGATCGTCGGTGGTATAGGAATAAAGCCGCAGAAGGTTTAAAGCCGCCACTGCGTTGCCCGAGGGTGTGGCACCGTCATAAAAGGGTTTTTCCCGGGCAATGAGGGCTTCATGATCGGTGCCGGTGGTAAAAAAACCACCGTTTTCCAGGTCTTCATAAAATTTTTTCAGTACATCATCCAAAGCCAATGCTTTTTTCAGCCACCAGATATCATGGTCGGCTTCATACAGGTCAACCAGTGCGGCAATGAAAAAGGCATAATCCTCCAGAAACCCATTGTGCCGGGCCTGACCGTCTTTATAACTTCTGTAAAGCCTGCCGTTGATGTACAGATGATCCAGTATGAACCGGGCCGCAGTTTTTGCCTGCAGCGTATATGCAGAATTACCGAATGCCAGGCCTGCCCGGGCAAATGCCGAAATCATGAGCGCGTTCCATGCAGTGAGAATTTTTTCATCCCGCAGCGGGGCCGGCCGCTTGTTTCTTTCCCTGAAAAGCAGTTTTTTCGATTCTTCGATGACCGCGGTCAGGTTATCTTTAGACATATGCAGTTCTGCAGCAATGTCTGTGCGGTTTTTGGGGGTATGAAAAATATATCGGCCTTCAAAATTCGGTGGTCCCTCCACAGCATAATATTTTTTAACAATATCTGCACGTTCTTTGCCCAAAACTATTTCCAGCTCTTCCGGGGTCCAGGTAAAATACCACCCTTCTTCCATATGGCCGGCAATATTCTTGCTGTCCGCATCTGTGGCAGAATAAAATGCACCCTCGGGCGATGTCATATCCCTGCCCGTATATGTCAGAATTTCGTTGACCACCCGCTGAAAATCCGCATTGGCCGTTGTCTGCCAGGCTTCCAGATAGGCCACCGCCAACAGGGCATTGTCATAGAGCATTTTTTCAAAATGGGGGACCAGCCACTG
>JAWOEP010000226.1:0-4522 GCA_046482705.1 Desulfotignum sp. | reverse complement strand
ATTACAGCCAGGTGATACATTTTGTTTCACCCGGCAGTTTTCACAAAAAGAAACCCGGGATTTCGGCGATCTGACCCAGGATTACAACCCGGTGCATTACGATGCCCGCTGGACCCGGACCAAGGGATTCAAGGGCCTCATCTGCCACGGGCTTCTGGTGGGGGGCATGATCTGTGAATTCGGGGGCCAGGTGGGGTGGCTGGCCACAGGCATGACATTCAAATTTTTGTATCCGGTCTATTTCGGGGATACCATCCAGTGCCGGGTCACCCTGACCAGTGTCCAGGAAAGCGGCAGGGCTGAAGCAGAGGCTGTCTTTACAAACCAGGAAGGCCGGCAGGTGGTCTTGGCCACCCTTACCGGCCGCCTGCCCCTGGAAGGGGAAAAAGCCCTTCTGGACCAGATGATATCGGAAGGAGACCCTTTCAACGGGGCATCCCATAAAATCGGCTACGGCATAAACCAGGAACCCGGCGGCAAACCGGGATTATAGCAGATATCGGTTGCAGGTCCTGACGCTCAGTGTGGAAAATTTCCATACCTTTGGAAAATTTCCACAGAAAAATGCTGGTAGTGCGGTAACATACAATATCATAACCATTTGGAATATAAGGCTTTTTATAAAAAAAATTTTCCAGGCACACGATTTGCTTTAGGGTCAGGGTTGTTTGCTAACCTTCAAAGATAAAGGAGAGATCATGCTGGAAAAAAATATTTCATCAGGTCTTTGTGCCAATTGCATACATGCGGGACAATGCGGTTTTATGAAAAACAATACCAGGCCCATAATTTTTTGTGAAGAGTTTTCCTGCGCCTGCCCGGAAGGCACATGCGCACAACCCATTGCAGAGATCACAACACCATTGGCTGCAGTCAATGGATCATCCCGGGAAAATATCTGCAGCAATTGTGAAAACCTGGAAACCTGCTGCCTGCAGGAAAAACACCATAACTCTGTGATGTGCTGTAAAGAATACAGGTGATATGCAAAAAAAAATTGCGGCCCTTGAAAAACAGAACAGAAAACTGCAGCAGTTTTATGATGCATACCAGCAGGTGCAAACCAATGAAAAAGAACGGGTAAAAGAACTCAACTGCTTATACCAGGTTGCCCAGTGTGTGGTTCTGGAAAGAAATACCATTGCTGCACTGAAAAAAATCGTTCATATCATTCCCACAGGGTGGCAGTATTCCCAAAACTGCTGCGCCCGGATCCGGTTCAGGGAAAACATTTATCTGTCACCTGATTTTTGTGAATCAGACATATGCCAGACAGAAAATATATATATTGACAACGAGGCTGCAGGGGCCATAGATGTGTATTATCACCCGGATGCCGCTGCCGGAAAAAAAGACCCGTTTTTAAGCGAAGAACGCAATCTGCTCAAGGGCATTGCCAACATCATCAGTTTTTATATGAAAAAACAAAAAGATGATGAAGCCAGAAAAATAATTCAAAAACAATTGCTGCACAATGACCGCCTGGCCACCATCGGCCGCCTGGCAGCCGGTGTGGCCCATGAATTGAATGAACCCCTGGGCAATATTCTGGGCCTTGCCCAGTTGTCACTCAAGTTGTCCCATCTCCCGGAACAGGCAAGAAACGATCTGACCCGGATCCAGGAATGTGTGATGTATTCACGGGAAATCATAAAAAAACTTTTGGCATTTTCCCGTAACGCCCCGGTGCGCAAAGAAAAAATATGCCTGAACCAGGTGATCGAAAACAGCCTCACCTTTCTTGCGGCCCGGTGTGCCAGGGAAGGTATCGCCATTGAAAAGCGATTTTTTGAAGATGTGTTTGTCATGGCAGATGCCAACCAGATAAACCAGGTGGTTACCAATCTGACCATCAATGCTGTACAGGCCATGGAAAACGGCGGAAAACTCACCCTTACCGTAAAAAAGGCTGCAGAAAAAGCAATTTTTTCCATTGAAGATAACGGGATCGGGATACCGGATGAGAATATCAGCAGTGCGTTTATGCCGTTTTTTACAACAAAGGATGTGGACCAGGGCACCGGTCTGGGACTTTCTGTCGTGTACGGCATCGTCAAAAACCATGATGGTGATATCAAGGTCAGCAGTGAGCCTGGAAAAGGCAGTGTTTTTGAAATATCTTTGCCCCTGGAGAACGATTGATGCCGGATAAAAAAACAAAGGCACAGATTCTGGTTGTGGATGACAACAAAATCACCTGTGAGGTTATTCAAAGAAACCTTTCATCTGAAGGGTACCGTGTTTTTGTGGCCCATACTGTGGAAGACGCGGTTGATGTGCTTTCCCGTCAGAATATCGATTTGCTGATCACTGATTACAAGATGCCCAGGCTGACCGGACTGGATATGATCCAATATGCCCGGGATCATTTCCAGGACCTTGGTATTATCATGCTTACAGGATACGGTTCCATCAAAGGGGCTGTGTCAGCCCTGAAACAGGGGGCAGATGAGTATATCACCAAGCCCTTCACTGATACGGAACTGATGGATACCGTGGCAAAATGCATAAAAAGATACCAGGAGCGCAGGATAGATCCCGGTGTGCTTTATTCCGACACCTGGTCCCGGTTCGGTATCATCGGGCAGTCTGAAAAAATGCAGCATCTGTTTGCCACCATACAAAAAGCCGGTGAAAATGACGCCACTGTACTGATACAAGGAGAAAGCGGTACAGGTAAGGAACTGGTGGCCAGGGCCATTCACTACAACCATAAAACCCGGGCTGTGTATCCCTTTATTCCTTTCAACTGCCCGGGGATTCCCCCGGCCCTTTTTGAAAGCGAGTTGTTCGGCCATGTAAAAGGGGCTTTTACCGGTGCGTCCCGGGACAGCAAAGGGTTTTTCAGGGCAGCTGAAAACGGATGCCTTTTTCTGGACGAAATCAGTGAACTGCCCTATGAACTCCAGGGAAAACTGCTCAGGGTGCTCCAGGAAAAAGAATACACCCGGGTGGGAGAAACCCGTCAGAACGCAGCAGATGTCAGGATTATGGCGGCCACCAATCAAAAACTGGAAGATCTGGTTGAAAAAGGAGTGTTCCGCCAGGATCTGTTTTTCCGTATCAATGTCATTACTGTTGATATCCCGCCGCTGCGGGAGCGGGGCGATGATATTCTGCTGCTGGCAAAGCATTTTATTGTGAAGTATGCAAAACAGCTGGGGAAAAAAGAACCGAAGCTCACGCAAAATGCCGTTGCAGCCCTGAAAAATTATGTTTGGCCCGGAAATGTCAGAGAACTTGAAAACCTGATACACCGGAACCTGATCATGAATGATACCCAATATATCGACAGTGCAGCATTTCCGGCGGCAATGAAAACCGCCATATCCCCGGAAAAAAATGTTTTCCCGAGCCTGTCGGAAATGACCGGAAAATATGTCAGGGAGGTGCTTGCCCATACCGGGGGAAACAAGGCAAAGGCTTTGAAAATACTGAAAATAGACCGCAAAACCCTGCTCAAAAAGTTATAGCGGTATTATTCATGTTTTTGGAAGTTTGAACACTTTTTCCAGGATGGCTTCCATGGGGCACAGACCGGTGAATGCAGACTGCAGCAGGTTCAGGCCCACAAAAGCGGTAAACAGGTACCAGTAGGGGGAAACCCAGTGCCCAAGGGCTAAAGATGCCAGGATGAACAGGCCTGCAATGGCCCTGATATAGTCTTCCATTTTCATTTCAACCTCTCTTTTATCGAAAATCCTTGTAGTTGATATTATATCTGGCAGCTTTGTAGGAAAACTTGCGCACCGTGATCTGGATGAGCCGGGCCGCCTTTTTGATATTGCCCCTGGTATTTTTCAGGGCATCCATGATAATTTCCTTTTCCAGTCCGGCCACAGCGGTTTCCAGGGACTGGGGCAGGGTTTTTGAATCGTTTCCGGTCTGGAGGGTGGCCGGCAGGTGATAAGAATGCACAGCGCCTTCGTTACACAGTATCACCGCACGTTCAATGCAGTTTTCCAGCTCTCTGACATTACCGGGCCAGTGGTATTCCATCATCATGTCAATGGCCGGGGTGGTGATGCGCTTGATATCCTTGCCATGTTCTTTGCGGTATTTTTCCAGAAAATGGTCTGCCAGGAGGATGATGTCGGTTTTGCGCATGCGCAGGCTGGGAATGTAAATGGGAAACACATTGAGCCGGAAATACAGGTCATCTCTGAATTTGCCCTGCTGGACCATTTCTTCCAGGTTGGCATTGGTGGCGGCAACGATGCGCACATCCGACTTGATGGGTTTGTACCCCCCCACCCGTTCAAATTCTTTTTCCTGGAGTACGCGCAGCAGTTTGACCTGGGCACCCAAAGCCATGTTCCCGATCTCATCCAGAAAAACAGTGCCCTGGTCCGCAATTTCAAACTTGCCTTTTTTCAAATGGGAGGCGCCTGTAAATGCACCTTTTTCATGGCCGAACAGCTCACTTTCTATAAGATTTTCCGGAATGGCTGCGCAATTGATTTTGATGAAAGGTTTGTGGTGCCGCTCTGAATTATAATGGATGGCATTGGCCACCAGTTCC
>JAWOEP010000198.1:0-4003 GCA_046482705.1 Desulfotignum sp. | reverse complement strand
AAAGGAGACTACCATGAAAACCATCATCCATATTGACGGCATGAGCTGCATGCACTGCGCCAAAAGTGTCACCGACAGCCTGAACGCCCTCGAGGGAATCACATCCACCCAGGTCAACCTGGAGCAGAAACAGGCAGTGGTGGAATCAAAACAACCCGTTGACAAGGACCTGGTGACCCGGACCATCACGGATGCCGGCTACACCGTGACCGGCATCGAGGCCTGATCAGATTCAAAAGATGTATTGTCGATCTGAGGCAATTTGACAATACATCAAACAGTAACTTGCTGAGAATCCATGGGAATACAGGCAAAACGATGGAGAACAGGATGGGTAGGCACAAAATCACCGTCTGGGTCTTGATGCTGTTTGTATGGTTGTTCCTCAGTCCGGCAGGGGCCGCCACCTTTCAGGATATCGGTAAGCTTCCCGCATCGTTTCAAGGTGAATTGCCGGGTGCCGGGAATCCGATTCTCTGGCATCTGGATCTATTCCCTGAAGGCCGGTATCAGCTGCGCCTGACGCACGTCGGCCGGCCCGAACCGAACCGTTTCGACGACATCGGCCGCTGGGTAGAGGATTCATCCGGACGTATCGTTCTGAGAGGCGGCAGAAATGCCCCGATTTTCCTGATGCCGGAAGCGGGCGGGGCCGCCCTGCGGAAGCTCGATACCCTTGGCCGGCCCATTCATTCGAGCCACAATGACCGGCTGGTAAGGCTGCCTGAATTCCGGCCCATCGAACCGCAGATACGCCTCACCGGCATGTTCACCTACCTGGCCGATGCCGCCGTCATAACTCTCTGCGCGGACGGCCGGCAACTGCCCGTGGCCATGGAAAAAGATTACATCGCACTCGAACGGGCCTATCTTCAGGCAAACATATCACCAGGGCAGCCGGTACTGGTATGTGTAGACGGTATGGTCACACAGCGCCCCTCCATGGAGGAAAGCCAGCCGCCCCGGCCCACGCTGGTGGTGGAGCGGTTCATCGATGTCCGGCTCCATGAAACCTGCGGCAGTCTGACGGCAGACCTTTCCCTGTGCGGTCCCCGCTGGAACCTGGTGCAACTGGGCGATACTTCCATGTCCGAGTCCACGACCCCGCGTCAGGCCTATCTGGTGTTTGATGCGGATACACTGCATGTTGCCGGAAGCGGCGGCTGCAACCGTGTGAGCGGCCGTTTTGAAATAGACGGCGAACTGCTTCGTTTCGGCCCCATGGCTTCAACCCGGATGGCCTGCCCAGACGGCATGGGTCTGGAGCGGCAGTTCCTGAAGGCCCTGGCACAGGTGGAGCGGTATCGGATCTGCGGCCGCCTTCTCGATTTTCTGAATGATATGGGCACTGTGATCGTCCGGTTTGAAGCAGAAAGCCGTTGATCGGTGGTGGGCCAGCGATTCAAGACAGTTTTTAAAGCAATCAAGAATGGTCAAATGAAACGAATTGCTGTATATATAAAACTGTGGGGAGACCAAGGAACGATTTATAATCGAGATCGAGATATCCTTGGGTTATTGACTGAGCCCCATTATTTTGGATTGACAGAGAAAGGGAATCCAAAACATCCTCTTTATGTTCCCAAAAATGTTGTGCCAAGAAAGTTTGAAAATCATAAACAGTTAGAAAAACTCAAGTTAAGAGCAAAACAGAACGATCAAACTCTGATTCAAAAACAAAACCATGAAAATAGAGCCCAAACAGAGAGAAGAAGTTATGTTGGGAAAAATTGTTTACAATGTGCCAGATTCATATCGAAAAAACGGATATGTTCTTATTAAAGTTGATGATCGGTTGCTATTTCCAGAACCCGGTACCAGAGTAAAATTATTTTTTGGAGACAATGATGATCCCTTCTGGGGGGAAATTCGGGAGACAACAAATAACCGAATAAGGCTTTATGGACTTCGTAGATGGTTTTCGGATCTCGGGAAAACAGGCAAATTGACTGTTGAGATCATTCCGATAGAGTCGATGAAAACTTATCGAATCAAAATTAAATGAAATCAAGCCATCAAAGTTGAAAACCGAACTGATGCAGGGCCTGTTCACAGGCAAGAAAAGGGTGACACCGTTACTGGAAACTAAGGAGGCCGATTCATGACCCGGGAAAACCAGACCATCGAATGGAAAGAATCCTGGCGGGACGAGTACCTGCGCTGGATCAGCGGGTTTGCCAATGGCCAGGGGGGTGTGCTTGTGATCGGCAGAAATGACCGGGGGGAAGCTGTCGGCATTGCGGATGGATCAAAGCTGCTGGAGGAACTGCCCAATAAAATCCGTGACCTGCTGGGAATCATGGTGGATGTCAATCTGGTGGAGGAAGCCGGGGTGGAACTGCTGGAGATTCATGTGCCTGCCTACACCAATCCCATCAGTTTTCGGGGGCGGTACTATACCCGCAGCGGCACTACGCTCCAGGAGCTGAAAGGTGCGGCCCTGGACCGGTTTCTGCTGCAGCGGCACGGCCGCACCTGGGATTCCGTGCCGCAGCCCGGTGTCAAACCTTCGGATCTGTCCTTGTCAAGCCTGAAGCGATTCCGTGAACTGGCTGCTGCCAGCGGCCGCCTGAGTGCCGCAGATCTGTCGGCATCAGATTCAGGGTTGCTGGAAAAGTTAAAACTGGTGGAAGGAAAATACCTGAAACGGGCCGCCGTGCTGCTGTTTCATGAAGACCCGGACCGGTTCATCACCGGGGCTTTTGTGAAAATCGGTTTTTTTGTTTCCGAATCAGACCTGGCCTATCATGATGAAATCCATGGGTCTCTTTTTTCCCAGGCCCATTCTGTGGTCGACCTGCTGCGGACCAAATACATGAAAGCCGCCATCAGCTATCAGGGGATTCAGCGGATCGAGAGGTTCCCCGTCCCTTACGAGGCTTTACGTGAGGCGGTGCTGAATGCTTTGGTACACCGGGATTATGCCGCGCCCACGCCTATACAGATCCGGGTGTACGAGCATAAACTGCGGATCTGGAATCCTGCGGTCCTGCCTGACGGCTGGGACCTTGAAAAACTGCTGGGTGCCCATGCCTCCCATCCCTATAATCCGGACGTGGCCAATGCGTTTTTCCGTTCCGGGGAGATCGAATCCTGGGGTCGGGGGATTGAAAAAATCTTTTCTGCCTGCCGCAAAGCAGATTCCCCGCCTCCCGATATCCATGTGGACGGTTATGATCTCTGGGTGGAATTTGGGTTTTCTCCGAAGTATATGGCTGTTATTGAGGGGAAAACAGAAAACGGAAAAAACAACACCCAGGATAGGACGACGGGAGAGGGTCAGAACCGCTCCGGAGGGTTGGTAGATGGGTTGGTAGATGGGTTGGTAGAAAATCAGAAAAAAATTCTGCAGATCGCCAAAGATAAACCCCGCATATCAAAAAGGGAAATGGCGAAAACAATCGGTATCAGCACGACAGCCATTGATAAAAACATTGAGAAATTAAAGACGATGGGGCTGCTGAGGCGGGTTGGATCTCCCAAAGGTGGATACTGGGAGGTGCTTGTGTGAAATCGTCCGAAAAGGGATCGGATTTTACCGGCATGCTGATTTCTGTTGACTCATTAAATTCCTGATTTTCGTGTTCCGTTGCATTGTGCGGGTTTGTGATTATTGTTTCTATCAGCCGGAAAAAAATACCGGCGCAATGGTCAACCAGATAACGAAATGAGGAGATGATATGATGGTACGTTTCAAGATTTTAGCAATAATGGCTGGTTTTTTTATGATGGCATCCACTGTGGCGGTTTCAGCGGTTTATGCCTCGTCCCATAACCAGGACAATTACCAGAAGTCGGGCGGGCACGGCAAGTTTGATCAGCATTTTTCAGATATGGACACAGATGGAGATGGCAGCCTGAACTTCACGGAATTTAAACAGGTGTTCCCATCCACTGACCAGAAGGGCTTTGACCGCCTTGACAGTGATAAAGACGGCAGTTTGAGCCGTGAGGAATGGCATCAGTTCAAAGAAATGCATCAGGGGATGGGAATGCATCATAA
>JAWOEP010000193.1:0-9939 GCA_046482705.1 Desulfotignum sp. | reverse complement strand
CGCCGCACGTGGACCTGTACGTGCTTCTCCTCCGCACCGGCCGACCGGGAGAGGCCGACGGCATATGGGACCGGATGCTGGCCGCCATGCGGACCTCCGGAGCAGCGGCCCCCAGAATGGAGCCCACAGGATTGCCTATAATATGGTTGCCCGACCGTTTCGGGCCGGGATTGTACCGGAAACAGATCAGTTCCGGGACCCCGGGCAGTTTTGAAATCAAAGAGATATCATCCAGGTTCAAAATGCACCCGCCATGGGCCATGGCCTGCCGGAACTGTTCATCACTGGTATTGTTGGAAGTGAACATGAGTTCTTCTCCTCTGGCCCCGATTTTTCTGGCCAATACCAGTTCAGGTACAGAGCTGCAGTCAAATCCAAATCCTTTTTTGTGCAGGATCTTCATGATGGCGGGGTTGGGCAGGGCCTTGACGGCAAAGTATTCTTTGAACCGGTCAACAGGCCTGAACAGGGCATTAAGGGTGTCGCAGGTCTCACAGATACCGGTTTCATCATAGATATGAAACGGGGTGCCGAAAAAGGAGACGATATCAGGCAGGATTGCAGAAAGCCTTTTATGGAATGCATGTGACATGGGCATGGGAAATTTCCTTGAATAGGTATTTTATGCGAAAATGGTCAGAAGCATCAGATGGTGCGGTTCAACATGATTTTGGCACTTTCTTTAAAGGTGGAAAGCACGATGTGGGTCCGGGTGGACACAACAGCATCTATGCTGTTGATCCGGGTGTGTAAAATATGTGCCAGCTCTTTGTTGTCCGCCACCCGAAGTTTGGCCATCAGACAGTCCCGGCCGGCCAGGTAATGGACCTCCTGGACCTGGTCGATGGCGGCAAGGGTGTTGCCGGTCTGATCAAAACAGGCAGGATCCGATACCTGTATGTGAACAAAAACCACCATGGCACAGGTAAACATTTCCGGGTTGAGCCGGACCTCGTAACCTTGTATAATACCCGATGCTTCGAGTTTTTTTATTCGTTCCAGTACGGCAGACGGCGCCATGCCGATGGTTCTGGCAACCTCAACATTGGGAATTCTTGCTTTTTTCTGCAGGATCTGCAGAATGTGTAAATCAGTTTTGTCCATGGCGCTGCATCCGTTGGTATGGTATGGGGTGAATGGGCAATTTTGAGTAAAATATTCATATTTTTTTTATATGTCAAGAATAAATATTATATTTTAACGTAAATTTTAGAATTATATTCTCTACAACTGCCATAAATATTGTATTTTAATTTTTATTGATAAAACCATTGCTTTCATATACATTTACAGAAATACATACAATATTCATAAACAGGTTGATAATAAAATACCATGATTGACGATACCATTAAGGTTCTGGTGGTGGATGATGAAGAAGGAATCCGGGATGTAACAGAAGGATATTTCCAAAAAAAAGGATATGATGTATATACTGCTGAAAACGGGGCAAAGGCCCTGGAAATTATCAACCGCATAAATATTTCCTGCATTTTCACAGACATCAACATGCCGGTGATGGATGGACTTGAGCTGGCTGAAAAAATAAGACAGATTGAAAATACCCTGCCGGTTGTGGTGATGACCGGGTATCCGTCTTTGGAAAATTCCATTCAAACCTTGAAAAACGGGGTGGTGGACTATCTCATCAAACCGGTGAATCTTGAACAGATGGAGTTGACATTAAAGCGGATTTTACGGGAACGCGAACTGTTTGTGGAAAACCTGATCCTCAAGGAAGAAGTGGCCCGGAAAGCCAGGCTCCAGGAATTGAATACCCAGTTGCTCAAACGGGTGGAAGAGGTCAATACCCTGAACCGGGTAATGGAGGATTTTTCCACCACTGATTCCAGCCACGGGATTTTCAATAAGGTGGTGGATTTAGGGGTGGAAGAACTCAAGGCGGACAGGGTTTTTTTTCATATTTTTTCAGAAAAAGATGCATCACTGGTGCTGGTGGCTGAATCTTCTTCCGCATATACCAGTGATCTGATCGAGCGCCGGTTTGGAAAAGACATTCCTGAAAAAACCAAAATTTTTGTTAAAGAATGCCTTATGACCGATGAAAACCCCTGCCTGGTTTCGGAATCAAAGGAAAACAGCCAGCTGGATGAACCGGTGAACTCCTTTATGGTGGTTCCCTTGAAAATTCGGGATAAAATCTTCGGGGTGGCATCTGCTTTTATTTTTCAGGAGGACCGTTTTTTCAGTGAAAAAGATATTTATTACATGAATTTCATCACCCAGAAGGCAGCATCCGCCATTGAAAATATTGCCCTGTATGAAAATATATACGACAATTTATTTTCCACCCTGTTTGCCTTTGTTACCGCCCTGGAGGTCAGAGATCTCTATACCCGCAGGCATTCCACCCGGGTGGCAAGGTATGCCCATATGATTGCCGAGGAAATGGGCTGTTCCGAAGAAGAGCTGGATGTGATAAATTTTGCCGGCAGCCTGCATGACATCGGTAAAATCGGTATCAGGGATGATATCCTTTTGAAACCGGGCCGGCTTACAGATGAAGAATATGAAAAAATCAAAGAACATCCGGTTATCGGGGCTGATATTATAAGCAAACTGGGGTTGTGGGACCGGGAAATGGAGATCATCCGGCACCACCATGAACGCTTTGACGGCAAAGGATACCCTGACGGGCTCGCGGGCGAGGCCATCCCCAAACTGGCCAGGATCATGGCAGTGGCTGATTGCTATGATGCCATGGCATCTGACCGGGCATACCGCAAAAAAATGGAAAAAAGCCTTGTCCTTAAAATCATACGGAAAAATTCAGGTACCCAGTTTGATCCACAGGTGGTGGATGCTTTTTTACGCATTTCCGACCAGGAGTTTCCCGATGATTTTTAATGGGTTGAGCACATATGTAAAATATGGTAATTTGGCACAAAACAACCTTCTATGTAAGGATATAAGGAAATGATCGGGTCATGACCGCTTCACATGAGGATGACAGGCGAAAGAACCTCCGGGTGGATTTTTCCACCCGGATTCAGGTAACAGTGGGCCTGGATGATGCACAGGTAGACCTGGAAGGCAGCTCAAAAGACCTGAGCCTGAGAGGGATTTTTGTCAATACAGACGAGCGGTTCACCCCTGGAACCCGGTGTGTTGTAAAGATCTGTCTCACCGGCACCCTTGAGAAAATTGAACTGGTCATGGAGGCAACTGTGGTGCGCCATACCCCCAAAGGTATAGGGATTGTTTTTGATTCCATGGATGTGGAAACCTATTCCCATTTGAAAAAAATTGTACAGTATAACCAGGTTGGGTATATTGACTGAAATACACCCGGTATAGCAATCTGTTTGTAAACCAAAGGTGGAAAATTTACAGTTGGCATCTGTTTTGGAAGACAGCAAAGGGGTTTTAATCCATATAAGGAGGGAAATGTGGCAATGGACACATCCATCAAGGTTCTGATTGTTGACGATTTTGCTACCATGCGCCGTATTTTGAAAAATATTTTGAAGCAGCTGGGGTTTCGAAATCTGGTGGAAGCTGATGATGGGACAACTGCCTGGGAGATTATGGAAAATCAGACCATTGATCTGATCATATCCGACTGGAACATGCCCAAAATGACCGGCCTGGAATTGTTGAAAAAAACCCGGGCAAATTCCCAATATGCAAAAACCCCTTTTTTAATGGTTACAGCGGAAGCACAGAAACAAAATGTTATCGAAGCGGTCCAGGCAGGGGTTTCCAATTATGTGGTAAAACCGTTTACAGCTGAAGCAATTTCCGACAAACTTGAAAAGATTTTAAAATAATGGGTTCTCCTGTGATTGAAACCAGCCACACCTTTACTGCCGGCACAAGCCTGGACGATACCCTCCCGGTATTTGACAGAACAGGTATCGCCGGCGTAAGCAAAGGGCTGGAAAAGGTTCTGGACACAGCCCGAAAGGTGGCAAAGTCCGATGCCTCTGTTCTGATAACCGGAGAGAGCGGTACAGGAAAGGAATTGATTGCCCGGGCTATCCACCAGAACAGCCCCCGGCGCAATGGCCCCATGGTGGTTATCAATTGCGGCGCCATTCCCGGTGAACTGCTTGAAAGCGAGTTGTTCGGACATGAAAAAGGGGCCTTCACAGGGGCCCACCGTGCCAGGATCGGACGATTCGAGATCGCTGACCAGGGCACGATATTTCTGGATGAAATCGGGGACATGAGTGCCGAACTGCAGGTGAAACTGCTCCGCGCACTTCAGGAACGCAGGTTTGAGCGGGTTGGCGGCACCCAGACCATTGATGTGGATATCCGGATAATCTCTGCAACCAACATGGATCTTGAACGTGCCATGGACCAGGGCCGGTTCAGGGAGGATCTGTTTTACCGGCTTAATGTGATTCCCATTCATATACTGCCGCTCAGGGAACGCAGAGAAGATGTGATGCCCCTTGTGGACCATTTTCAGGACAATCTTTTACACCGCCTGAAAGATTTTGTGCCCAAGCATTTTTCCAGTGAGGCCAGGCAGGCCCTTATCAATTATGACTGGCCCGGCAATATCAGGGAACTGGAAAATATGATTGAGCGGATAGCTGTCCTGGTGGAAGGTGTTGATGTGCAGCTGCATGACCTGCCGGGATGTATTACCCAGACGGCTTCGTGTCATTATTCTCCCAGTGTTTCTTCTGTCTTCACCAACGGTATCGGGTTTACCGAAGCGGTTGATCTGTATCAGCGGGAATTGATTGTCCACGCCCTTGCGGAGACCGGCTGGATCAAAGCCAGAGCTGCGGAGCTTTTGAAAATGAACCGCACCACATTGGTGGAAAAAATCAAAAAAATGCACCTTGCGCCTGAGTCGGAAATGCCTGAATTTTGATGTTCTGTTCTTTTGGCACATAAATTGCTGTCATAAATTACTGATTTATTCTACAAATGGCATTAATCTCTGGGGTACAGTATAGATGATGAAAAAGTTGATTGACAGTCCTGTGAAGCAGATTCGGCTGATGCTTCTGCCATGTCTGTTTCTGGCCTTTTTCTCCGGAACCGCCATGGCCCGGAAAGCCGTCATTCAAAGTATCACCATTGAAGAAAATCCCTTGTCTGTGCAATTCGGCATTACAAAAAAAGTACCTGCCAAGGTGATTCAAATTGCAGGCAAAGAGGTCCTTATTGCACTGAAGAATGCTGTGGCTTCCCGGGATTTAAAGGTGACGGGCCGGCACCTGCCCGGTATAAAAGCAATCAATATCGAGTCTCTGCAAGGGGATGTGGTGGCGGTGGTGGTCATCAGCAGGACTTCCCTGGGACCGGTTACATCGGGTTTTAACGCATCCGGATCACAGTTTGTTGTATCCATGGTCCCGGTGAAAACACCCGGGGCAATAAAAACCAAACAGGCCCCTGTGCCGGAAAATGTGGTTGAAAAAACCGAACCTGCCCCAAAAACCGGGCCGGAAGAACAAACCACTCCTGACCAGCAAAAGGTACAGCCTGCACCTGACACCGGGCAGGCTGCTGAAACAAAAAATACCGTCAAAATTCCGACGCCATCCGTCTATGTCCCGCCCCCAAGAGAAAAAAGCCGGTTCCAGGGAGATATCTCCGATCTGTACCGGCGCATCGCATCCAGTGCGTGCGGGACTGACAGCCAGATCAACAATGCCGTCGAACTGATTAAAAACGCCCGGTACACAAAAGCTTTTGAGCTGCTGGATGCATATATAAAACAGCTGGAGCCTGCCTGCCTGGAACAGGCGTATTATCTGCGGGCCTATGCGTTTTACAAAAGTCTCGACAAAGATGATTTCGCTATGCTGATCACGGCCGAGCGCATGTTTCAAGATGCCCTGGTTTTGTATCCGCAGTCAGAATACGTGCCCTTTGCCTACACCGCCATCGGCATGATACATATGGGTTTAAACAATATGTCTGCTGCACAGGGGTATTTCAATATTGTTGTCCGGGAATATGAAAACTATCCGGGCAGACCGGAGGCCCTGTTTTATCTGGCAGAAATTTTCGATGAAAACGGATATGTTGATAATGCCCTTGATTATTACAAGCAGGTGTTTGAAGCCCCTTCAGACAATGCATATATTGTGGATGCCGGCATCGGGTATGGAAAGGCATTGTTTAAAAAACAGCAGTATTACGCAGCATTGTCCGTATTTAACCATGTGGTCGGGGTGGATGAAAAAAAGATATATGATTCACCCGATCTTTTGCAGTACATGGGGGATACCGGTTATGCACTCTCTTTGGCCAAAACAGCCAGGGAAAACTATATGCGCTTGATGAACCTGTTTGAAGATATTCCGGACAAAGATATTCTCCTGAGCCGGGTGGGAGACACCTATGCCATGGAAAACCGGGAAAAAAAAGCAGTGCAGATATATGAAATGGTGCGGGAAAAATTTCCCGATACCCAGGGATACATCACTGCATCCATGGGCCTTGCCCGGTATCTGGAAGCTGATCCGGAGAAAATTGAAATCTATGAGATGATCAAAAACCGGTTTCCGGAAAACACCTATGCCCGCATGGCCATGATGCGCCTGGCAGAAATTTACCAGAAGAACGGTGAATATAACAAATGCATCAAGGAAATTGAAGACCTGTTGACCGCCCATCCCCGGGGGCTGCGGTATGAAGCGGTCAAACTTATGCAAAAAGCCTATGAAGGCCTTTTTGAGCACCAGCTTGAAAAAAACGACTATCCTTCGGTGCTGAACCGGTATGAATCGGAGTACAACCGGCTCGACAAGATGGACAGCCGCAAAATCGCCTTCAGTGTTGGAACGGCCTATCTGAGGGCCGGGCTTTTTGAAGAAGCCTTCAACCATCTGTGGGTTGCGTATAAACAGTACAAACGGTCTGAAAGATCTCCTGAACTGCTGTTTGCTTTAGGGGTTGCCATGGATGAATCCGGCAGGGATGACGATGCCGTAAAAATATTTCAGGCATTTTCACTTCAGTTTAAAAATCATGAAAAGCGGGTGGATGCTCTGATCCGTGCCGGAGATATTTTTCTTGAAAAAGAGCAGTATGCTTCTGCTGACGACAGTTTTAAAAAAGCCTATGCCGCTGCGGAAAACCACCTGGTAAAAGGCCATATCCTTTTGCGGCATGCAGCAGTGTTTGCAGCACAAAAGGATCTGAAAAAAGCTGCAGAACTCCGGGCTTCGGCAGTAAAGGCCTTTGCTGCAGCACCCGGAAAAAATTATGAGATCCTTGCAAAAGCGTATAAGACCCTGGGCGATACCTATATCAGCCTTACCGCCTATGTTCAGGCGGCAGACGCGTTTTCAAAAGCTTTGGATTTCAGTGAAGGCGACCGGTTAAAAGCCAACCTGGGGTTTTTGCTGGGAGATGCCTATCAAAAGGGAAATATCCTGCCAAAAGCCAGGGCCGCTTTTGAACAGGTGGCAGACACCTACGATTCCGTCTGGGCCAGGCTGGCCCGTCAGCGGCTGACCACCCTGGATCTGGCCCAAACCATTTCAAATTCATAAGAGGTATCCTTCAACCGTGCCAGGAAACCGGGTCCTTATTATAGTGGAACATCCCAAAGAAAGGATGGGGTATGCAGCCTTTTTCGAAGGCCTGGGGTTTCTGGTGGATGCTGTGCCTGATGGATCCGATGCCATTTCATATCTGTGTGAAAAAAAACCGGATATCATCATCGCAGATGAATCTGCGCCGGAATTCGACCCCCATGCATTTTTAGAAAAGCAGATGTATCTTTACGACCAGTGCAAAACCATCATCATCACCTCGGAACCAGTGGTGGACCATGCTGTGCACCTGATGAAGACCGGCGCACTGGATTATCTGATCAAGCCGCTGGACATGCAGCAGCTGGAACTTTGTGTCCGGCGGGGACTGCTGCTGCACCCGGGGGGGACAAAAAACGGGGAAAAACAATATCCCCAAAAAAAATCTGTTCCCATTATTACCAGGAACCAGGCCATGCAGGACCTGTTGCAACTGGCAGAACGGGTGGCGGATTCCAGTGCATCGGTTCTGATTCAGGGCGAGAGCGGCACAGGCAAGGAATTGTTTGCCAGATATATCCATGAGAAAAGCAACCGTTCTTCCCAGCCCTTTGTGGCGGTCAATTGTGCGGCCCTGCCTGAAAATCTTCTGGAAAGCGAATTGTTCGGTCATGAAAAAGGTGCCTTTACCGGGGCCATTGCCCGGAAAATCGGCAAATTTGAACTGGCCCACAAAGGCACCCTTTTTCTGGATGAGATTACGGAAATGCAGTTTCATCTGCAGTCAAAGCTGCTGCGGGTACTCCAGGAAAGGACCGTGGACCGGGTGGGCGGAACCCAGCCCGTGGCCGTGGATGTCCGGGTTATAGCAACCACCAACCGCAATGCCAGGGAAGCCGTGGAAAAAAATGATTTCAGGCAGGATCTGTTTTATCGTCTCAATACCATTCCCCTTGTGATTCCGCCACTGCGGCACCGGATCAATGATGTGAAAATTCTGTGCGAGTATTTCAGAAAAAAATTTTGTAAAATTGACAGCCGCAATGTCAAAGGAATGACAGATGCAGCCCTGGCCATACTGGAACAGCATCCTTTTTACGGTAATGTCAGAGAACTGGAAAATATTATCCACCGCGCAGTACTCCTGGCCACCGCAAATCGTATCCAGCCGCAAGACCTTTTGATGGATGATGCCGGCCCGGGAAACGGTTTTGCAACCCAGACACCAGAAGATCAGCAGCCGGAGATCGGATCAGGTTCCTTAAAGGACATGGAACAAAAAATGATCTTTAAAACCCTTGACCAGACTGAGGGAAACAGGACCCATGCTGCCAAAATTCTGGGCGTATCCGTGCGCACCCTGCGCAACAAACTCAAGGAATATAAAGAAACCGGATGATGTAATGCAGGGGTTGGTTTAAATTTCGGCATGTAATTTGCATCCTTCCTCTTTTCATGACAAGTGTAATTCCCCGATGGTGTTTTCAAGGGGGGGTAAAAAAAAGGGGGACAGGAAAATGACAGATGCAGCATTATTCGGGAACAGATCCGGAACCCCGGACTTTGCAGAAACCCTGAATCAGGTTATAGGCAGTGCCGGTCCTGATTGTCCGCATGCAGATGCCGTGCATATTGACACCAGGATGCTGCACCTCATGGAAAACAATATCACATACAAAAATACCACTGAAAAGCTGCTGCAGCAAATGACAATTATCACCCATGCCATGGGTGAAGGAGGAAAATAATTCATGGATCTGCTCAATGCATCACGGATCAGCGGCACAGCTCTGGCCGCACACCGCACCAAATTGAATGTCATTGCTGAAAACCTGGCCAATGTGGATACCACACGCACCGAGGAAGGCGGACCATACCGCCGCAAAATGGTGATATTCAAAGGTGATGATATTGATTCGTTCCAGAGTGTTCTGGAAAAAAAACAGGCCCGCAAAAAAGTGGGGGACATTGAACTGGCCCCCATAGAGTTCGACGACGAGGTGAAGCCAGACAATGGCAACGGGGTCCGGGTGGACGAGATTGTCAAGTCCCAGGAGGATTTCAGGCTGGTTTACAATCCTGCCCATCCTGATGCAGATCCGCAGACAGGCTATGTTCAGATGCCCAATGTGGACCATCTGACGGAAATTGCTGATATGCTGGTGGCCAAACGCAGTTACGAGGCAAGTGTAACCGCCTTGTCCGCCACCAAGGACATGATGACAAAGGCACTTGAAATAGGCAGATAAGGTATAATATCCAGGAAAAACATCCATGCCTTGGCGGGCGGGTAAAGCTGTTAGCTGTTAGCTTTTAGCTGTTAGCTTTTAGCTTTTAGCTTAAAACTTAAAACTTTCATATAAAACAATAAGGAGGCGGTGTGGCAGATATCAAAGGAATCGACAACAGGATCAGCCTGCATATGGAACCGGTCAGCAGCCGGGTGCACAGACGGGACCCGGCATTT
>JAWOEP010000130.1:0-8557 GCA_046482705.1 Desulfotignum sp. | reverse complement strand
GTGTCGGTTGTCCTGGACAGTACATCATCCATATCCACATAAATCCGTTTTCCGCAAACACTGTTCATTGTAATTTTTTTGCCTCCTATGTCTCATATGGCTTTTGTCATCTCTCTCGGGGGGGGTATATGAAAGCCATCAGCCGTCAGTAATCAGCTAACAGCTCTTTCATACTTTGTTGTACCCGCCAGGGCATGGGTGTTATACCATATTGCGGCAGTAAGATGAAATCTATCAGATGTCAATTATTTTGTCCGGTCCACGTCAATTATCTTGGCCGCACAATAGAATTCTTTGTCTGCCGTGATTTTGCCTTGCCATCAGCGCTGGTTCCTGTTTGAATGGGGGGCATGAAAATTATTAATGCCAGAACAAAAAATTTGTATATCAGCCGGTTTGAGGCCCTGCCCGGCCAGGCCTGGTGCATCTGGGGAACCAACCGCTCCGGTATTGATGATTTTTTCAGCCTTGTATCAGAACAAAAAATTGACGCTGCGGCGGATACACTGAAAATACCTGAAAAACCGGGGGTGGTTTCCTTTAAAGACCAGCAGAAAATTTATGAAGCAGAACTGAAAAAAGATCAGACCGATTTTCTGGACCGTCTGGATCCGGGAACCCCGGCACGCGAATTTTTGAAAGATGCCCACCGTTATACCCGCCTGATCCAGGCCCTGGGCATGACTGACTGCCTGGAACAGGGCTATCGCCAGCTTTCTTCGGGCCAGGCCAGAAAATTGATGATCCTTTCTCAGATCACCACAGGTGCCTCCTGCCTGGTGGTCCAGGCCCCGTTTGAAGGACTTGATCCGGACAGCTGCAGAGAACTGGACAAGGCCCTGTTTCACCTGTTCTCTCAAAAAATCCAGCTTTTGCTTTTTGTTCACAACCAGGCAGATATCCCCTCCTGGACCACCCATCTGGCAATCGTTGCCAACGGAAGCCTCAAGGAACAGGGGCCTGCAGAAAAGGAGCTTGCCACCATCCGCACCAGCCCGGCCGGAGCCGATTTTACAGCCAGGGTGCAGGATCTGGACAAAACACAAAACCAGGATTCTGAAAAATTGGGCAATGACTGCCTGATCCAGCTTTACAAGGGCTGTGCAGGATACCAGGGACAACCTGTTTTCACGAACCTGGATCTGGTGATGAACCAGGGAGACCATACCCTGGTCACCGGGCCCAACGGCAGCGGCAAATCCACCTTGCTCCAGGTAATTACCGGTGATCACCCCGCCTGTTACACCAATGATTTAACCATCTTCGGGGTCCGGCGGGGAACAGGAGAATCCATCTGGGACGTGAAACAGAACATGGGCATCATGGGGTCGGATCTGCACAGAAACTTCCGGGCTTCCGGCAGTGTACTGGCCTGTATCCTGTCAGGGCTGTTCGATACCATCGGCCTTTACACCCGGGTCACACCGGCCCAGAAACACCTGGCCATGGAGTGGCTGGAGCGGGTAGGCCTGAACCAGGCGGCTGCCACAGCTTTCCGGGACCTGGGCCATGCAGACCAGCGTCTGGTGCTCATTGCCCGGGCCCTGATCAAAACCCCGCGTCTGCTGGTGCTGGATGAGCCCACCCAGGGACTGGATGAGCTGAACCGCTCTGCCATATTGGATTTTCTGGCAGAGGTGGCCCGGGAGAATTTGGGCACCATCCTTTACGTCAGCCACCGGGAAGATGAGTTCCGTCCCTTTTTTTGCCGGCATATCCGGATGGAAAAAACGGGTGTTCAAACCACCCGGTGATTCACCGGGTATCTACAACCGTCTTGTTACGCCCTGTATTTTTGGCTTCATACAAAACATTATCCGCCCGGGTGAGAAAAGCGTCCCTGCTCATATCAGATCCCGGAATACACGAACTTATCCCTATGCTGATGGTGGCCTGGATGGTTTGCTCCTGGTATTCCAGCACTGCTTCAGCGATATTTTTTCTGAACCGTTCTGCAAGGTGCCGGGTCTGTTCTGCATCACTGTCCGGCAGCAGCACCACAAATTCCTCTCCGCCGTACCGGGCCACAACATCGGTTTCCCGCTGGAAAACCTCTTGAAGATGGTTGCTGAGGAGTTTGAGATAGGCATCGCCGGCCTGGTGTCCATAGGTATCATTGACTTGCTTGAAATGATCGATATCACAGATCAACAGGGTCAGCGGGGTTTTTCTCCGGCTGGACAGCCCCCATTCCAGTTCGAACAATTCATCAAAATGCCTGCGGTTGTAGAGACCGGTCAACACATCGGTGCGGCTGGCCTTTTCCAGTTCCCGGGATTTTTCTTCTAGCAGATTTTCATTTTCCAGTGCTTTCCAGTACTCGGAATTGCCCCGCAGGGTGATCAATACCAGATAGACGGAATACAATATCATGGCAAATCCCAGCGTATGCAGGTTTCCTTTGAAAAAAATTGCGCCGGTTGCAGGCATCAACATCAATAGATTGTATGCCACGGCCAGATACAGCAGGGGCATGAAAGACATGACCCCGCCGGCGCAGAATCCCACCGTGCAGATGAGCATGATGGTGTGCATGGCCTGTTCGCCGCTCTGACCCAAAAAATATGCCGACCCCAGTCCCCACAGCAGCGCCGTCAGCAGCAGACTGGCAATAAATACCTTGTTATTCAGGGATTCCCACTGGTCCGGCATTTTTCTGGAAACAAATACATGGCCAAGACGGAACAGGCAGATAAAAGAGAAGACACCCAGAAAAATCAGACTCTCGGTCAAGTGCCGATACAGATAATTATCAGTGAAAAACAGAATCGGCGGTACAAGTATGTAAAAAAACACGCCGGCTGTAGACCGTTTCTTCAGGTCATTCACCACCCGCCTGCTGAGCTTCTGCCGCTGAAATTCCATGGGTTCCCGGTTCCCCTTTGCGCCGATGTCCGGCGGAATCAAAAAGATCCGTCCTTTTTTTGGACTGTTATATATCAGAGTATCACGGCAAAAGTCCAGACAGCGGTTTTAAATATTGGTCTGCTATCAATGGAGTCTGACACAAAGAATGTTTCGGACATACATTTTAATGAACTAATAGACCGGAGGAGGGGGCAGAAATTTTTCGATAACCGTATATACTTTTTTCATGGAACACGGTTTTTCCAAAACAGCATCAAACAAATGGTCATCCAGCAGCCAGGGGGTTCCGGACATACCGACAACAGGTATGGCATTATTTGTTTTTCTGAGTTGGTGTAAAACCTCATCTCCGCTCATACCAGGCATTTTTATGTCTGTGAGCACAAGGTCATAGGTATTGGATAAAAATTTCTGGATACCTTCCGCACCGGTCTGGGCTGTATCTGACATATAGCCTTTTCTGGACAAGGCAAATGCAAGCATTCTCAATATTCCAGGCTCATCGTCAATAATGAGGACTTTTCCGGTGGCGGTGTTTTTCATCCGGCATCCTTTTAAAAAGTTTTGCCGCTAAAATAACACAGATTGCGATTCGGTAAATGCTGTATAAAAACATATTTTTTACCTATTAAATATAAGTGTTTTCAGTCTTTACAGATTCGACAGATAGGCCCGCAGATTAATTTTTTTGTTTTTAATCTGTAATTTTCTGCGGATACTGGCGCGGTGGGCATCAATGGTTCTTATGGAGTTGTGGAGGGTCTGGGCGATTTCTTTGTTGGTCATCCCCTGTTTTATCATTGCAGCGATCTGGATTTCAGCCGGTGTCAGGTTCAGGAACGGATTTGACAATTTGTGTGCAAAAGAAGAAAAGACCTCTTCCAGATTTTTTTCCAGCATATCCATTATAAGGAGCTGGTTCTTATTAGATATCCTGTTCCTGAGATTGCCCAACAGCGGCAGTATCAAAGATTCATAACCGGAGGCTATCTTTTGTCTGAGCATTTCTTCCAGCATCTGGTTGTCCTGTTCCCGTTTTTTGAGCATGACGTTCAATGCCGTGTTGATATCTTCCAGTTCAGCCGTCTTCTGTTTCAGTTCCGTGAGATCGACAAATGCCCAAATCAGTGTTGGTTCTTTGCCATAGGCGATAGGTTCCATGCTCACCAGGAGGGTCCGGATGTCACCTGATTTGTTTCGCACCTGTAATTCGTAGTCCCGAACACAGCCCTGGTCCTGCAATTGCTGCATCAGAAGATTCCGCTCCCTGGGGTTGACATAAATATCCATTTCAGTAGTGGTGCGGCCCAACGTTTCATGGGGTTCATATCCCATGATCTGGATATATGCCGTATTTATCTCCAGAAATTTTCCATCTGCCATGCGGGTGATGGCCAGTGCAGCGGGACAGGCTTTAAAAGCCCTGGCAAAATTTTCTTTCAACCGCTGCAATTTTTCTTCTGTGCACTGAATGTCTGTTTTGCGCTTGATCAGATCCTGCTCCATTTTTTCATTGTGCTTTTCCAGATCAATCCGGTTCATTGTTCATCTTTCTTATAATTTCAGGCAGATAATATGCAATGCAAATTTTGCCGGCCGATGGCATCACTTTACTGCATCACCATCTGCCAGGCATCGGTTTCCGGATCTTTTATTTCCCTTATGGCGACATTGCGGATGGTTTCTTTTGGGATAAAAGAGGCGTGAATCCCGAACAGTTTTGTGCCCTGGGTGATGGAGCCGCTGACTTTGATAACCGGGTCTCCTTTTTCTTCCCGGGACCACAGCAGGATAGCCTCTTTTTCTTCGCCGATGGATTCAATTTCTGCTATAAATGCTTCAATGGCTGCCAGATCTTGTGCAATCTGCTCTTCAAGTATTTCCTGGTCCATGAAGTGCAGATCCAGTTCCCTGGCCAGGGCTTCCGCAGCCCCTGCATCTGATGCCAGACGCTCCTGTTCCTGGGCCAGCTCAAAAATTTTCCGATGGATGGCCCTTTGTTTTTTTGATTGTTTTTCATACCGTTTCTGAACGGTTTCCAGGATCTTTTTTTTGTCGTTCATGACATGGTCAAAGGCCTGGATGCGTTTTTTGACATTTTCATCCAATCCCGCCTGGATGCGGCAGGCACTGGAAACATCCGTGCCGATCTGTTTTGCCTCAACTCCCATTTTGGCAGAGACAAAAGATGAAATGATGGTGCACCGTTCAGATAAAAATTTTGCACTGGAACGGATTTTTGAATCAATGATTTCTTTGTCAACCATAACGCTGCCAAAGGTTTTTATATTGGAGCCGGTAACGAATCGGGCTTTCACATCACCTTCGGTTTTGATATCCGCATTGCTGATGCCTTCGGAAACAACAACATCACCCAATGCGAAAATGGCAGCCCCGCTGATCTCTTTTGCAAAAAGGTTGCCGCATCTTACCGAAAATCCGTTCAAGACACTGCCCTTCACAATCACATTGCCGTCAAAATCGATATTTCCGGTGGTAAAATTCACATCACCGTCAATGGTCAGTTCTGCAAAGACACAGACAGCTCCGCCCACCGCCACATGGGGCTGGCCATCTATCTGGGCATGGGCTTTTATGCCGTCTTCAGAAAGTTGTGCTCCCTGTCCACACTGAAGCACAACATCCCTTATTTCCGGCGCCGGGATAGGGTTATTGAAAATATCTATGCCCGGCTCTCCTGTTTTCAATGGGATTTTGGTTGCAAGCAGGTCCCCGGCCGCAACTTTGGGTATGCTTCCGCGTTCCCTGTAGTCCATTTTGCCTTCAGCATCGATTTTTCCGGGCTTTAAATAATCTGTATCAAAATGATAAGAAATAAAGGCATCTGTGCCCGGTACAGGGGGCCGGCCCCTGGCAGCAACAAATGACACGGTTTCCTTGAGGGCTGCTTTCAGGGAGGAAATCTGTTTTTCAAGATCTGCCACCCCGAACTGGATATCTTCTTTTGCCAGGGCCTTTGCAATGGCATCCGGGGTGATGCGGTCCAGAAATGCATTGCTTACAACCAGCCGGGCCTCCATCCTGTCGCTGGAGATCTGCACCTGAAAAGGGGAATGGTCTGATATATCTGCCTGTTCCGGGGATTGGCCTGAAACGTCTGCCTGTTCCGGCGTTTTGGAAACAATGTCCCGGTTTTTTTCCATTTCACGGCGGATCATGTCCCGCTGTTCTTCTGTGATCGCCCCCTGGGCCACAAGGATATCAGCCGTTTTTTTGGAAAGCCGGGGGTCCACGGTTTTCCGGTCATCATTTCTGCCGGCGGCCAGCTGCGCTTTTTTCTGGGATGAAAACGCCTTTGCCAGCTGTTCTTTTGTGACAA
This sequence comes from Desulfotignum sp., assembly GCA_046482705.1. Classification (GTDB taxonomy): domain Bacteria; phylum Desulfobacterota; class Desulfobacteria; order Desulfobacterales; family Desulfobacteraceae; genus Desulfotignum. Next base: position 2,349 of record JAWOEP010000130.1, on the reverse strand, counting down.
AATGTTTCTCCAGCGCGATTCTGGCAAAAGGGATATCATATGCTGAAACATCTGGTTTGCCGGGGAGATCCCTTTTCAGGGGTTTTGGCATGGAAAATCCTGATATCCGCAGGCCCACCTGCACCAGTGCCGCCAGTTTTTCATGATCCACAGGGGTGGTTAAAAAGGCATCAATACCCTGTGCAAGGCCTTGTATTTTTTCTGTTTTATTGTCCTTTGAGGTACCCATGATGAAATAGATATAATGGCCTTTTTCCAGCCTGCGGATGCTGTTGCAAAGATCAAGGCCGGCTGTGTCAGATGCCTGGCGCATGTATACAACAACGCGGATATCATGTTGTTTTGCCAGAGACAGGGCCTTTGCCGCATCAGCTGCCCGGAGACAGGCATACCCTTTTTTGTCAAGCATATCTGCCAGAATCAGGTTTGCGGCAGCATCCTTGTCCACCAGTAAAATCGTCATGGCCGCCCCTTTTCTTTGTGCACGGAACCACCGATCAGGTACTGGCCGGCAAGATCGGTAAAAGCAGAAACCTGCCGGTCCACCCATGTGTCATCATATCCCAGTTCCCGGGCCATAAGATGCGCCACTGACGAAGCCATGTCCATGGCGGCCCGGGCATCCAGCACCAGGGCACGGCTCCGGCGGGCCAGAAAATCCTCCACTGTCCTGGCCATCTCCCTGCGCACGGACCAGACCACCTCCGCCTTGATATAGGGCAGGTCAGGATGCAGTTTTTCCCCCAGCCCGGCATCTTCTTTGATCATTTTTTTGATGTGGATGGCATCTGATCCATAATAATGCAGGGCATCATTTTTATCAAAATGTTTGAGCCACCCGTGTATCCGCAGTTTTTTGGTTATACAGTCCCGTTCATCCAGACCTGCCACCAGCATGGCCTGGTTAACGGTGTCTTCCGCCATTTTTCTGTAGGTTGTCCATTTGCCTCCGGTGATGGTAACCAGCCCTGATTCGGAAATCACCAGGTAATGGTCCCGGGATATGGCAGCGGTATTGTCGCTGCTGCCGGTGTCCACCAGGGGCCGCAGTCCGGCAAACACGCTTTTGACATCCTTTGGTTCCGGGTCTTTGGACAGGTAGATGGCGGCATGTTCCAGGATGAAGTCGATCTCTTCCTTGAGAGGGCAGGGTTCCAGGCTGATATCCGACACCGGCGTATCAGTTGTCCCCACCACAGCTTTGTCATGCCAGGGCACCACAAAAAGCACCCGTCCGTCGGCTGTCTGGGGAACCATGATGGCGGATTCTCCGGGCAGAAATTCTTTGTCCAGCACCAGGTGGACCCCCTGGCTGGCGGATATGACGGGCTTTGCCCCGGGATTTTCCATCTGCAGAATGGTGTCGGTGAAAACCCCGGTGGCGTTCACCACCACCCGGGCATGCATCTCGTAAGATCTGCCGGTTTCCATGTCTGTGGCAATAACCCCGTCAATCATGTCACCTGCCCTGGTAAAACCGGTGACTTTCATATGGTTGACAGGCGTACCTCCCTGATCCACCATGGTCTGGGCCAGGTTCACGGCCAGGCGGGCATCATCGAACTGGCCGTCGTAATAGACCACCCCGCCCCGCAGTTTCTGCGGTTCCAGCGTAGGGATCCGTTTCAGGGTTTCTTTTTTGGACAGGTGCCTGGACGGCCCCAGCCCCAGCTTGCCTGCCAGCATATCATACACCTTCATGCCGGCCCCGTAAAACGGCCCGTCCCACCACTCGTAATTGGGAACGATAAAGGCCTGGTTGCTGACCAGATGCGGGGCGTTTCGGATGAGAAGGCCCCGTTCATGGAGGGCTTCGAGAACAAGAGAGATATTGCCCTGGCGCAGATACCTGACCCCGCCGTGCACCAGCTTGGTGGACCGGCTGGAGGTACCCTTGGCAAAATCGTGCTGTTCCAAAAGCAGGGTCCTGCAGCCCCGGGATGCGGCATCCACCCCCACCCCCAGGCCGGTGGCACCGCCGCCGATGACGATAATATCCCAGTAGTCTTCAAAGCCTTCCAGATGCTGAATAGCTGTATCACGGTTCATGTTATTCTCCATTGTGCAAAAAAATAATTCCCCGTTTTTGCATTTATCCAGATATTATGATGAATACGTTCCAGATACAAGTTTTTTCGGGTTAAAGCCCAAGGGTCAGTGCTGTCACTTGTGTTAACCGATCTTTTATGGTACCAACCAACCATGAGGGAAAATTTGAAAATCCTGCTGTTTTTGGCCGGATTTTCCCTTCTGGGCATTGTGATCCGGAAAACATTTTTCAACGGCAGAAAACAGGCATTGTGACGGAATACGCGAAAAAGGCCCGGGAAAAACAGGCGGGCAAATGGC